>NZ_JBHYXZ010000170.1:0-11030 GCF_042752395.1 Actinosynnema sp. NPDC059335
TGTAGTGTTTTTATCTGTCACCCTGTTTCCGGGTCGTCCCGCCCCGCCTGTCCCGGGGGGCGGGGCATCGCCGCTGTCTGGCATAGGAGCCATCAGTGACCAAGCCCAGCGCCACACCCGTCCTGATCACGGTCACCGGACCGGACAAGCCCGGGGTGTCCTCGGTGCTGTTCGCGGTGCTGACCAGGCACGGCGTGGAGATCCTCGACGTCGAGCAGGTCGTCATCCGCGGCCGGTTGGTGCTCGGCGTGCTCGTCTCGGCCGAGCACGACCCGGAAGGGCTCCAGGAGGCCGTCGAGCAGGCCATGGCCACGGTGTCCATGCAGGTCGAGGTGGAGATCGGCGCGGACTCCCGGCGGACGGCGCGACTGGAGTCGAGCCACGTGCTGATCCTGCTCGGCCGCCCGGTCACGGCCCGCGCGTTCACCGAGGTGGCGCGGCGGCTGGCCGCGCTCGGGGTGAACATCGACGCCATCCGGGGCGTGGCCGACTACCCCGTGACCGGTCTGGAGCTGCGGGTGTCCGTGGCCGCCGACACGCCCGAGAGCGACGCGCAGCTCCGCTCGGCGCTCGCCGAGGTGGCGGTGCGCGGCGGGCTGGACGTCGCGGTGGAGCGGGCCGGGCTGACCCGGCGGGCCAAGCGGCTGGTGGTGTTCGACGTCGACTCCACGCTCATCCAGGGCGAGGTGATCGAGATGCTGGCCGCGCACGTCGGGGTGGAGCCGCAGGTCAAGGAGATCACCGACGCGGCCATGCGGGGCGAGCTGGACTTCACCGAGTCGCTGCGGCGGCGGGTGGCGCTGCTGGAGGGCCTGGACGAGGCCGTGCTGGACGAGGTCGCGGCGTCGCTGGAGCTGACGCCCGGCGCGCGCACGACCGTGCGCACGCTGAAGCGGCTCGGGTTCCGCTGCGGCGTGGTGTCCGGCGGGTTCACCCGGGTGATCCGGCGGCTGGTGGACGAGCTGGGGCTGGACTTCTGCGCGGCCAACGAGCTGGAGGTCGTCGACGGCAGGCTGACCGGCCGCGTCGTCGGCGAGGTGGTGGACCGGGCGGGCAAGGCCGAGGCGCTGCGGCGGTTCGCCGACGAGCAGGGGATCACGCTCGCCCAGACGGTCGCCGTCGGCGACGGCGCGAACGACATCGACATGCTCGGCGCGGCCGGGCTGGGCATCGCGTTCAACGCCAAGCCGGCGTTGCGGGAGGTCGCGGACACCGCGCTGTCGCACCCGTTCCTGGACGCGGTGCTGTTCGTGCTCGGCGTGACCCGGGCCGAGGTGGAGGCCGCGGACGCGGCGGACGGTCTGGAGCTGAACCGGCTGTGAACCCGATCCTGCGGATGCTGGTGGACCGGCACTACGCGACCGACGAGGAGGACCCGGCGTCGGTGCGGGCCATGCCGGTGGTGCTGCGGATCGAGCGGTCCGCGCCGCCGTCCCGGACCGACGTGCTGGAGGCCGCCGCGGCCGCCGCCATCGCGGTGTGCCTGGACGAGCGCGCCCTGCCCGGCGGCGAGTGGCACGACGAGCTGGTGGCGTGGGTGCGCGGCCGGATCCGGAAGGTGTCGCGGCGGGCGCGGGGCGCGCACTGGGAGGCCGTGCAGGCGTTGCCCGGCGTGACGATCACGGTCGGCGGCGCGTCGGTGCGGGCGTTCGTGCCGGGGCGGGTGGCCGACCTGCCGAAGGAGCTGAGCCGGTTGCAGATCTCGGGCAGCGAGCTGCCGCCCGACACACCCGGCCCGGTGCCCGCCGGCGCGTACGAGCTGTGGCTGAACCCGCGGGTGGAGATGACGGCGGGCAAGGCGGCGGCCCAGGTCGGGCACGCGTCGATGCTGCTGGCGCCGCACCTGTCCGAAGCGGAGCTGAAGGAGTGGGCCGCGCTGGACTACCGGTGCGCCGTCCGGACGCCGTCGGCCGCGGACTGGGACGCGCTGGTGGCGCGGCCGGACGTCGTGCTGGTGCGCGACGCCGGGTACACGGAGGTCGCGCCCGGCACCGCGACGGTGGCGGTCAACGTTTGATCCGTCGCATATGCGGCAATCATCCCCGGCGTGGGCCTGTTGGACGTGCTCGACGCCAAACTCGGCGACGGACTGGAGAGCGTGCTGTGCGCGCACCACGCCCGGCGGTTGCGCAAGCTGGGCTGGGGCGAGGCGTTCGCGGGGGAGGCGGGCTGGTGGGCGCCCCGCCGCCCGGTGCGGACGGGCAACCGGGTCGAGGTGCTGGTGGACGGGCACGAGGTGCTGCCCGCCATCGAGTCGGCCATCGCGTCCGCGCGCAAGTCGGTGCACCTGGCGGGCTGGTGCGCCAGCCCGGACTTCCGGCTGACCCGTGAGCCGGGCTCGCCGACGCTGCGCGAGCTGCTGGCGTCGGCGGCGGAACGGGTGCCGGTGCGCGTGCTGCTGTGGGCCGGGCCGCCGGTGCCGATGTTCGAGCCGACGCGCAAGCGGGTGCTGGCGAGCAAGCGCGAGTTCGTCCGCGACAGCGCGGTGCGGTGCGAGATCGACGCGCGGGAGCGGACGCTGCACTGCCACCACGAGAAGATCGTCGTGGTGGACGACGAGGTGGCGTTCGTCGGCGGCATGGACCTGACCGCGGTCGAGGGCGACCGGCACGACAAGCCGTCCCACCCGGTCCGCCGGCCGCTGGGGTGGCACGACATCGGCACCCGGCTGCGCGGCCCGATCGTCGCGGACGTCGCCGAGCACTTCCGGCAGCGCTGGCAGGAGATCGCGGGGGAGGCGCTGCCGCCGGTCGCGCCGCCCGCGCCGGCGGGCTCGTCGTCGGCGCAGCTCGTGCGGACGATCCCGGAGCGCACCTACGACTTCATCCCGCGCGGCGAGTTCAGCCTGCTCGACTCGTACCTGCGGGCGTTGCGCTCGGCGGAGCGCCTGGTCTACCTGGAGAACCAGTTCCTCTGGTCGCCGGAGGTGACGGAGGTGCTGCTGGCGAAGCTGCGCACCCCGCCGCACCCGGACTTCCGCGTCGTGCTCGTGCTGCCGCGCAAGCCCAGCAACGGCGCCGACACGACCCGCGGCCAGCTCGGCCGGCTGCTGGACGCCGACGACGGCAACCACCGCCTGGTGGCCGCCACCCTCGCCTCGCACGACGGTGACACGTCGTCCTCGGTCTACGTGCACGCCAAGCTGGCGATCGTGGACGACCGCTGGCTGAGCGTCGGCTCGGCCAACCTGAACGAGCACTCGCTGTTCAACGACACCGAGGTCAACGTCGTCACCGACGACCCGGCCGTGGCCCGCGACGCCCGCCTGCGCCTGTGGGCGGAGCACCTGCAACGCCCGCTGTCCGACGTCTCGGGCCCGGCGCACGAGGTCGTGGACACCCTGTGGCGCCCCACCCTGACCTCGCCCGGCAAGCACCGCCTGACCGCCCTGCCGGGCGTCTCCCGCCGCGCCGGCCGCCTCCAAGGCCCCCTGCGCGGCCTCCTCGTCGACGGCTGACCCCCGCGTGTCCTACGTTCAGAACGCGCGTGTCCTACGTTCAGAACGCGTGAGTCGTACTTTCAGAACGCGTGAGTCGTACCTTCAGGACACCTGAATTCAACGCTCGGAACGCGCCACCTGCGGAACCACCCGTCACTTGCTCGCCGCGTCGAGGCGCTTCAACGCCGCCCGCACGACCTCCGGGTCGTACGTCGTCCAGAACGGCGGCAGCGAGGCACGCAGGAACCCGCCGTAACGGGCCGTCGCCAGCCGCGGGTCGAGGATCGCCACCACGCCCTTGTCGTTCATCGACCGCAGCAGCCGCCCCGCGCCCTGCGCCAACAGCAACGCCGCGTGCGTCGCCGCCACGGTGAGGAACCCGTTGCCACCCCGCGACTCCACGGCCTTCTGCCGCGCCGACGCCAACGGGTCGTCCGGCCGCGGGAACGGGATGCGGTCCATCACGACGAGCTGCAACGCCGACCCCGGCACGTCCACGCCCTGCCACAGCGACAGGGTGCCGAACAGGCACGTCCGCGCGTCCTCGGCGAACCGCTTCACCAACTGCCCGGTGGCGTCGTCACCCTGGCACAGCACCGGGTACTCGACCTTGCCCCGCAACGCCTCCGCCGCCGCCTTCGCCGCGCGCATCGAGGAGAACAGCCCCAACGTGCGCCCGCCCGCCGCGTTGACCAGGCCCTCCAGCTCGTCCACATAGGACGGCGGCAGCCCGTCGCGCCCCGGCGGCGGCAGGTGCCGCGCCACGTACAGGATCCCGCTGCTGCCGTGCTCGAACGGCGAGCCGACGTCCAGCCCCTGCCACCGCGGGCCGCCCAGGTCCGACGGCGGCTCCTTGTCCGTCGCCGTCCCCTCCGCCTTGCGCGCCGCGGACGACGTCGGCAGGCCCCACTGCCGCGCCAACGTGTCGAACGTGCCGCCCAGCGTCAACGTCGCCGACGTCAGGATCGTGGTCCGCTTCCCGAACAACCGCTCCCGCAGCAGCCCGCCGACCCCCAACGGCGCGACCCGCAGCGACGGCGGCTTGTTGCGGTCCGCGAAGTCGCCCGACACCCACACCACGTCGTGGTCGTCGTCGAACGCCTCCAGCATCCGCGTCGCGCAGTCGTGCACGTCGTCCAGCAGCGACAACGCCAGCTTCCGCGACGTCGCGCCGTCCACGTCCTCCTTGCGCTCCGGCCCCAGCGACGTGATGCACGCGTGCGCCGCGTCCTTCGTCGCCCGCAACGCGCCGGCCAACGCCTGCGGCAGGCTGTCGAGCCGTCCCGGCGGCAGCTCCTCCAGGATCATCGCCAGGCCGTCGCTCGCCTCGGCCATCCGGTCGGCCACGCCCTGGTCGATGAGCCGCCCGCACCGCCGCGCGGCCGTGGCGACCAGGGACGCGCTCAGCTCCTCCGTGGCCACCGACGTGACGCGGTCGACCAGGTCGTGCGCCTCGTCGATCACCACCACGTCGTGGTCGGGCAGGACCTGGTAGCCCTCCAGCGCGTCCACGGCGAGCATCGCGTGGTTGGTCACCACGACGTCCGCCTTGCCGGCCTCGGCACGGGCCTTCTCGGCGAAGCAGTCCGTGCCGATGGGGCACTTGTTCACGCCCAGGCACTCACGCGCGGTCACCGAGACCTGGCGCCACGCCTGGTCCGTGACGCCGGGCACCAGCTCGTCGCGGTCACCGGTCTCCGTGTCGGACGACCACTCGTGCAGGCGCTTGATCTCGCGGCCCATCTTGGACACCGCGAAGGGGTCGAACAGGCCGGCGTCCTCGGGTTCGTCGGGCGCGCCCGTGTGCAGGCGGTGCATGCACAGGTAGTTGCGGCGTCCCTTGAGGATGGCGAACCGCGGCTCGCGGCCCAGCTCCTTGCGCAACGCCTTGGCGAGCCGGGGCAGGTCGCGGTCCACGAGCTGGCGCTGCAACGCGATCGTGGCGGTGGAGATGACGACCGTGGACTCCTCGGCGACCGCGTGCCGCAGGGCCGGGACCAGGTAGGCGAGCGACTTGCCGGTGCCCGTGCCCGCCTGGACGGCCAGGTGCTCGCCGGTGCGGATGGCGCGCTCGACCGCCTCGGCCATCTCGACCTGGCCCTGCCGTTCGGCTCCGCCCACCGCCTCCACGGCGACGGCGAGCAACGTCCTGGTGTCGGGGATCGCGGTGGTGGCGGGCACGGCGAAGACCGTACCCGCCCGCCCCGCCACCGTGGTCCGGACACCCCAAGGCGTCCTGAGCGTTGAACTCGGGTGTCCTGAACGTAGGACACACGCGTTCTGAACGTAGGACTCACGCGTTCTGAAGGTAGGACTCACGCGTTCTGGAGGTTGGACACGCGCGTGGTCAGTGGTCGAGGGCGACCTCGCCGGTGGTGCGCTCGGTGTTCCGGCGGGTCTTGGCCCAGCCGTTGCGGCCACGCGCCAGGCGCACGACCGCCCGCCACGACGTGATGTAGAAGGTGTAGATGTAGAGCGCGTACACCAGGCCGTACGAGAAGGCCCGCGGCCAGGTGGTCGAGGGTTCGCAGCGGAGCCGGTACACCGGACCCCACAGGACGAACGGCAGCAGGCCGAACATCCCGTACACGGTGAACAGGACCCACGCGCCGTCGGCGAACCACGCCCACACCTCGCCGGGCGCGGTCGCCACCCGGTGCCCCAGCAGGACCACCGGCACGGGGTAGACCAGCGTCCCGAGCAGCTGCATCCACGGCTGGGCCAGGTAGTACATGATCTCCGCCGCCCCCGCGGTCGACAGGTGCGGCGAGTCCCAGATCCGCCGCACGTACCGCAGGCACTGCATCGTCCCCTGCCCCCACCGCGTCCGCTGCGCGAGGAACCGCCGCAGGCTGTACAGCCCCTCCTGCCGCACGTGCGTGTCCATCGTGAACCCGGTCCGCCACCCGGCGGTCAGCAGGTGCACCCCCAGCTCGAAGTCCTCCAGCAACGACCCCCGCCACGGCCGCCCGGCCGGTCCCGCGACCGCGTCCAGCGCCGACAGCCGGGTGAACTGCCCGTTGCCGCCCAGCGAGATCGTCCCGGTCACGCCCCGCGACAGCTGGATCGCCGCGATCGCCGTCCGGAACTCCAGGTCCTGCATCCGCACCAGCAGGTCGCCGAGCAGCCCACGCCACCGCGGCACCCCGGCCTGCCGCACGCCCGCGTTCACCATCCGCACGTCCACCTGCACCGCGCCCACCGCCGGGTCGCCGAACAGGTGCGCCGCCGCGCACACGTCCAGGCAGTTCGGCGCGGGCCGCCCGTCCGCGTCGACCACGACGACCACCGCGCGGTCGGCGTCGGCGTGCCGCCCCATCCACAGCTTCAACGTCCGGTACGCGTCGTTGAGCGCGTCGCCCTTCCCGGTCCGCGCGTACGGCCGACGCCTCCGCACGAGGTGGGTGTTCCGGTCGTCGCCGAACCCGCGCACGACCGCCGCCGTGCCGTCGTCCGAGTCGTCGTCCACCACCCACACGTGCGCGATGGGGAACGTCGTGCGCAGATAACGCACGGTGTCGCCGATGACGGCTTCCTCGTCCCGGCACGGCACCACGAAGTGCCACTCGAAGTCGGCGGCCGACCCGACGGCCCCCGGCCGGTACCGCAGGTACGGCACGACGATCAGGAACACGTACGTCAGGAACGCGACGCTCATCGTCAACGCCAGCGCCTGCGTGAACCCCAGCAGGACGTCCAGGCTCATCGCCGCGTCGCCAACCACACGAACGCCACCAGCGCCGCCGCCCCGCCGAACACGCTCACCAGCGAGCCGAGCAGCGTGTGGCCCCAGTGGTAGCCGGTGTCCACGCCCAGCCACCCGACCAGCGCCACCAACGTGAGCACCCGCAGCTGGTTGACCACGACCACCGCCACGACGGCCACCGCCAGCGCGAACAGCACCCGCCGCGTGATCCGGGGCCGCAGCGCGATCATCACCGCGCCCACCGCGAGCAGCGGCACGACCAGGAACGCCGACGTGCACTCCGGCGTCATCCGCAGGCCGAGCGGCGCGTCGGAGCCGAGCCCGAAGTAGACGGTCTGCCGAGCCGTCACGACCTCCACGCCGTCGACGCCGATCAGGCCGAGCAGGAACCCGGACAGCACGACCTCCGCCGTGCGGTAGGCACGGTGAGCTACCACGAGGCCGGCGGCGGCCACGACCAGTGCGGCGACGATCACCCGGTTGAGGTGTTCGGTGCGGGGCACGGCAAACGCCACTGGACGAATCCTTTCCTTCGATCGGGGATCGCCCGATAGGGGCTGCGTGGTGGTCATCGGACGCCCGTCCGGCGAACCTCACCCCCGGAACGTGTGACAAGTCGCGGCGAATTGAGGTGGCAGACCCACGTTCGGTGGGTGCAGTTGGGCGAAACGAGTGGACAGGCTCCCCCTTTACGGTCAGCAACCCTTAATCCGACGGACGTAAAGCCGATAGGGGCATTTGCCTGACAAACCGTTGTGCGAAAGGAGTTCCATGCGTGTCCGAATGACACGTCTCGCCCCCGCGGCCGGACTGGTCGCCGTCGCGGCGATGCTGCTCGGCGCCGCGCCCGCCTCGGCGGCCCCCGGCGACGCCTCCTCGTACGGGGCCCGGCTCGACCTGGCGCTGCCCGTCGGCGGCGCGGTGACGGCCGGCCCGTTCGCCGCCGCCACCGCGGACGGCCCCACCACCAACACGTTCGCCGGCCTGGACGTGCCGCAGGTCGTCAAGAGCGGCGTGCTCACCACGTCCGCCTCGCGCGACGACAAGACCGGCGCGGTCACCTCCCGCGCGAGCACCGCCGACGTCCGGCTCGACCTGCTCCGGCTCGCCCTCGGCGACGTGTCCGCGGAACTGGTCGAAGCCGAGTGCTCGGCCACCCAGAAGGGCGTCACCGGCACGTCGACGCTCGCGGGGCTGCACCTCGGCCGGCTCGGCGGGCTGGAGGCCGAACCCGCCGCCAACACGACCGTCGACGTCGACCTCCTCGGCGTGGACGTGGCGAAGCTCGTGCTCAACGAGCAGGTCCGCAACCCCGACGGCAGCCTCACCGTCAACGCCTTCCACCTCACCCTGACCGGCGGCGAACTCGGCGGCGGCGACCTGGTGCTGTCGTCCGCGACCTGCGGCCCCGCGGGCCTGCCCATCCCGATGGCCTCGGGCGCGGGCCTGTGGATCGGCCTCGGCCTGCTCGCCCTGTTCGGCGTGCCCGTCGGCGCGGTGGCGCTGCGGCGCCGGCACGACCTCGCGGCGGTCTGACCGTGTACCGGGTCCCCGGCAGTGGAGTCGCGGTCGGCACGGGAGTCGGCTCGTTGGCCGCCACCGGCGCCGGAGTCGCGTGGTGGGTGGTGGCCGGTGTGGTGTTGCTGGTGGCCGGCCTCTTCCTGACCCACGCGTTCCGCAGGCGACGAGCGACAGCCGACGAGTAGCGCGCGTGCGCCCCGGAGCGCGCCCGCCCCCAGGCGCGCCCCGGGGCGCCGCACCCCATGGTCACCAGAGGAAAGGAGCAAGGTGAAGGAAGTCGTGCTGCTCGCGGGCACCCGGCCCGAAGCGGTGAAGATCGCACCGGTCGCGCTGGCGCTGGCCGACCACCCGGTGCTCCGGCCCGTCATCGTCCACAGCGGACAACACGCCGGCATGGTCGAGCAGGCGCTGGGCGCGTTCGGGCTCTTCGTGGACGTGGAGCTGGACGTGCCGCGGACCACCGGGGCGCAGGCCGAGCTGCTGGCCCGGCTGATCGCGGAGCTGGACCGGTTGCTGCGCAAGCGCGACCCGGCCGTCGTCCTCGTGCAGGGCGACACGACCACCGCGCTGGCGGGCGCGCTCGCCGCGTTCTGGCGCGGCATCCCCGTGGCGCACCTGGAAGCGGGCCTGCGCACCGGCGACCTCGCGGGGCCGTTCCCCGAGGAGGGCACCCGGCAGATGATCGCCCGGATCGCCACGCTGCACCTCGCGCCGACCGACGACGCCGCCGCCGCGCTCGTGCGCGAAGGCGTCGCCGACCACCGGATCGTGGTCACCGGCAACACCGTGGTCGACGCCGTGCAGCGGGTCGCCGCGGCCGACCGGCCCGCCCGCGACCCGGACCTCGCACGGCTGGAACGCGCGCTCGACGAGGGACCCGGGCGGCTGGTGCTGGCGACCGTGCACCGGCGGGAGTCGTGGGGCGAGCCGCTGGGACGCGTGCTGCGCGCCGTGCGGTCCATCGCCGACCGGCACCCCGACGTGCGCGTGCTGGCGCCGGTGCACCCGAACCCGCGGGTGCGCGCGGCGGCACGGGCCGTGCTCGGCGGGCACGACCGGATCGTGGTGACCGAACCGTTGGCCTACTCCGACCTCGTGCGCGCGTTGCGCCGGTCCGCGCTGGTGCTCACCGACTCCGGCGGCATCCAGGAGGAGGCGCCGACGTTCGGCGTGCCCGTGCTGGTGCTGCGGGACACCACGGAACGCGTCTCCGCGGTCGAGGCGGGCGGCGCGTGGCTGGTCGGGACCGACCCGATCCGGATCGTGGCCGAGGCGGGCTGGGTGCTCGGCGCGCGGCTGCGCCTGCCGCTCGGGCACAACCCGTTCGGCGACGGGCGGGCCGCGGCCCGCGTGCGCGGCGCGTTGGAGCGGCTCGTGGGGCTGCCGAACGACTTCTCCGCGGCGCCGCTGCCGGTCCGCATCCCGTGCTGACGACGGAAGGACCATCACTCGATCAGGTATCGGTCGTCCACGGCCGGGTGATGTGGCGGTCCGGATCATCGGCTCGTGGCCGTGACGGTTCGATAGTCCTGTCGTTCCGGAGAAGCAGGAGGACGACACGATGAAGCAGATCGGGGCACGCCGGGTCGGCGCCGTGGTCGCGGCGCTCGCTCTCGGCCTGGCCGTCGCCGCGCCGCCGGCGTGGGCGGCCAACCCGGCGGGGGTGGCGTCGGTGGGCTCCGCCGACTTCACCAAGGACGGCACCAGGGTGACCGTGCCGCCGCTCGCGCCGTGCTCGGTGCACGGCCCGACGTCCGGCTCGACCGAGGCGGTGGCGCGCACGGGCGTCCGGTTCGGCGCCGGCTCCTCGTCGTGCACCACGGCGGTGGTGGACCCCGGCAGCGGCACGACGCGGTCGACGTCCGAGGCGGTGGGCACGGAGTTCGAGCTGTCGGCGCTGGTGTCGGCGGGCGGGCCGCGGCTGCGGGTGGCCCGGTGGAAGATCACCTGCGTGGGCACCGAGTCGGGCACGACCGCGGGCTGGGCGGCGGACGGCCTGCAGGGCTTCGCGGGGCTGCCCGACGAGATCCACCCGAACTACGTGCACGAGGTCAAGGCGGGCGACGGCACGGTGCTGGCGACCGCGACGTTCGGCGAGACCATCCCGCCGAACCCGAACGACGGCAGCATCGGGATGAACCTGCTGCACCTGCGGTTCACCGACGCCTCCGGCGTGACCGGCGACGTGGTCCTGGGCGCCACCGCCTGCTCCCCCACCCCCTGACCCACGCGTGTCCTACGTCCAGAACGCGTGTGTCCTACGTTCAGAACGCGTGAGTCCTACGTTCGGGACACCCGAGTTCAACGCTCGGAACACGCGACCCGCGCGTCCGGACGCCCCGGCGGCCATGCCCCGGGACGTCC
>NZ_JBHYXZ010000170.1:11040-12315 GCF_042752395.1 Actinosynnema sp. NPDC059335
CGCGAAAGGGTGGTGCCGCGGTGACCGCGGATTCCGGGCACGCCAGACCGGTCGAGGGGCGCGGCGCCCCGCCCCCCGGGGGCCCGGCCCCCCGGGCGGCCCGCCCCGGTGGGGCCGGCACGCGGGCGTCAGCCGACCCGGGGCGTGCCCGTCAGCGCCACCCCGGCCCCGTCGAGCTGCGCCAACGCGGTGTCCACGGTCGCCCGCGCCACGCCCGCCGTCAGGTCCAGCAGCACGGTCGTGGCGAACCCGGCGTCCACCGCGTCCAACGCCGTCGCCCGCACGCAGTGGTCCGTGGCGATGCCGACCACGTCCACCTGCGCCACGCCACGCGCCCGCAGCCAGTCCACGAGCCGCTCCCCGCCGCCGGACGCGCCCTCGAACCCCGAGTACGCCGCCGCGTGCGCGCCCTTGGAGAACACCGCCTCCACCGCCGTCACGTCCAGCTCGGGGTGGAACGACGCGCCGGGCGTCCCGGCCACGCAGTGCACCGGCCACGAGTCGACGAAGTCCGGCGTCTCGCTGAAGTGCGACCCCGGGTCCACGTGGTAGTCGCGGGTCGCCACCACGTGGTCGTACGACGAGGACGCGACGTGCGCCGAGATCGCCGCCGCCACGGCCGCGCCCCCGGCCACCGCCAGGGAGCCGCCCTCGCAGAAGTCGTTCTGCACGTCCACCACGATCAGCGCCTTGCTCATGGAACCCAGCCCCCTACAGGAAGGTCGTCGGAATCGCGGGCTCGCCGCGGGACAGCTTCAAACCCTCCCACGGCACGGTCACGAGGGCGGCACGCAACCGGTCGCGGCTCTGCGCCAACGTGTCCAGGCCGTCCACCCGCCGGCCGCCCCGGACCAGCGGCACGGCGAGCAGCCGGTCGTGCTCGCCCGGCTCCGGCTGCGCCTCGTGCGGGAACACGACCTCCTCCAACGCCGTCCCGGTCTCCTTGTGCCGCCGCAGCGCGCTCTTGCGCCCACCGCGCGACTCCTTGTGCGAGCTGCGCTTGGCCACCGGCCGCCCGTCCACCTCGACCAGCTTGTAGACCATGCCCGCGGTGGGCGCGCCGGACCCCGTGACCAGCGACGTTCCCACGCCGTACGCGTCCACCGGCTCGGCCCGCAGCATCGCGATCGAGAACTCGTCCAGGTCGCCCGACACGACGATCCGGGTGTTGGGCGCGCCCCGCGCGGGGGGGGGGTGGGGCGGGCCCCCGCCCCCCCCCCCCCCCGCGCCCCCGCCGCGGCGCCCCCCCCCCCCCCCCCCCCCCGCGCCCCGCCG
>NZ_JBHYXZ010000170.1:12324-17097 GCF_042752395.1 Actinosynnema sp. NPDC059335
CCCGAGGGGGGGGTGGGGCGCCCCCCGGGGGCCGGGCGGGCCGCCCCCCTGCCGCGCCAGCACGCCCAGGTCGCCCGAGTCGATCCGCACCGCGCCCAGCCCCGGCCCGGCGACCTCGACGGCGGTCTTGATGCCGTTGGTGATGTCGTAGGTGTCCACCAGGAGCGTCGTGTCCACGCCCAGCGCCTCGACCTGCGCCCGGAACGCCTCCTCCTCGGTGTCGTGCAGCAGCGTGAACGCGTGCGCGCACGTCCCGGCGGTCGGGATGCCGTGCCGCCGCGCCGCCTCCAGGTTCGACGTCGCGGTGAACCCGGCCAGGTACGCGGCCCGCGCCGCCGCCACCGCCGCCTCCTCGTGCGTGCGGCGCGACCCCATCTCGATCATCCGCCGGCCGTTGGCCGCGCCCACCATCCGCGCCGCCGCCGAGGCGATCGCGCTGTCGTGGTTGAGGATCGACAGGGCCAGCGTCTCCAGCACCACGCCCACGCCGAACGGGGCCCGCACGGACAGGATCGGCGAGCCGGGGAAGTACAGCTCGCCCTCGGGGTAGCCGTCCACGTCCCCGGTGAACCGGTAGTCGGCGAGCCACTGGAGCGTGGCGTCGTCCACCACGTTGGTGCGTTGCAGCAGCTCCAGGTCACTCTCGGTGAACGTGAAGTCGGTGATCGCGTCCAGCAGCCTGCCGGTGCCCGCCACCACCCCGTAGCGCCTGCCCTCCGGCAGCCGCCGGGCGAAGACCTCGAAGACGCACGGCCGGTCGGCGGTGCCGTCGCGCAGCGCCGCGGCGAGCATCGTCAACTCGTAGTGGTCGGTGAACAGCGACGTCGACATGCACGGAAGCCTAAGCGGTCCGAAACGGCGGCCCTGCGGGCTCCACCGCGGAGCGGAACATGACACCATTGGCGGTATGACCACGCCCGTCGAGCATGAGCGGACGCAGGTTGACCCAGCCGGCGAGGAGGTCCGCACCGAGGACCGCCCGTGGCAGACCCTGGTCTGGAACGACCCGGTGAACCTGATGTCCTACGTGACGTACGTGTTCCAGAAGCTGTTCGGCTACAGCCGCGACCACGCGACCAAGCTGATGCTGGACGTGCACCACAAGGGCAGGGCGATCGTGTCGTCGGGGACCAAGGACAAGGTGGAGGCCGACGTGGCCAAGCTGCACGCGGCCGGGCTCTGGGCGACCATGCAGCGTTCGTCGTGAAGAAGTGGACCCGCAGGGGTGACCAGGTGCTCGGCCGGTTCGACCGGCAGGAGGCCGCGGTGGTGCGCGGCCTGGTGAGCCAGATCCAGGACATGCTGCTGGCCCGTGCCGAGGAGGCGCCGCGGGACGAGCTGGCGGAGCTGACCGGCATCCGCACCGGGCCGTCCACGCCGCCCGACGACCCGATCCTGGGCCGGCTGCTGCCCGACTTCCACCGGCTCGACCCGGACGCGCCCGACCCGTCCGAGGTCGACTCGGCCAACGCGCTGCGGTCGCTGCACGAGCCCGAGCTGCTGGACCTGAAGACCGGGGTGGCGGCGGTGGTGCTGCGGACGTGCCCGCCGGACGGCGGCGAGGTGCGGCTGGCGCTGGAGCAGGCCGAGGCGTGGCTGTCGGCGTTGAACGACGTGCGGCTGGCGCTGGGCACGGCGCTGGACGTGCAGGAGGACATGCCCGACGAGCTGCCGCCGGACGACCCGCGGTCGCCGCACCTGGGCGTGTACCACTGGCTGACGTGGGTGCAGGAGACGCTGGTCGAAGCGGTCATGGACTGATGCTGGTCGGTCGCGCGCCGGGGGTGGCGGTGCTGCTCGCGCCGGACGGCGCGGTGGCCGGGGTGGACGTCCGGGGCGCGCCGGTCGGCACGCGGGAGCTGGACCTGCTGGACCCCTCGACGCTGGTGCGGCGGGTGCACGCGGTCGTGCTGGGCGGGCCGTCGGCGGTCGACGGGGTGGTGCGGTGGCTGGCGGAGCGGGGGCACGGGTTCGCGGTCGGCGCGCGGCCGTTCGAGGTGGTGCCGATCGTGCCGGCGGCGGAGGCCCTGGGGATGCCCGGGGGTGACGGTTACGCGGCGTGCGAGGCGGCGTCGGTGTCCGATGAGCGGGCGTTGGCGTTCGTCGGCGGGACGGCGGTGGGGCTCGTCGTGGTGGACGCCGAACTCGGGCCGGCGGAATGCCGAAGGGTCGCGATGTCGGCGCACGACGGGTTCGCGCGGGCCGGCGTGACCGTGCCGGCGACCGTGTTCGCGGTGGCCACCGGCCGCCCGACCGCCACCCCGCTGAACGACCTGTGCACCAGCGCCACCGACGCCCTCGAACGCGCGACGCCCTGACCCCTCCGCGTGAGTCCTACGTTCGGAACGCGAGTGTCCTACGTTCAGAACACCCGAATTCAACGCTCAGGACCGGGTACCCGGTCGGCATGGGTGTGGAGAGGGCGTTGAGGTGGGTGCGGACCAGTCCGGCGGTCGACAAGGCGGCCGGGGCGTTGGCCGAGGCGGTGCCGGCGGCGCTGCGCCGCCGTGAGGTGACCGACCTGCTGCGCGCGCGGGCGCTGGGACGGCCGGTGCACCCGGCGGTCGTGGCGCTGCCCATCGGGCTGTACGCGGCGTCGGCGGCGTTGGACCTCATGCCCGGCAGCTCCCGCGCGGCACGGGCGGTGATCGGCGCGGGGCTCGCCCTCGCGCCCGCCGCCCTGGCGACCGAGCTGGCCGAGTACGGGACGTTGGACCAGGAGCAGCGGCGCACGGCCTTCGTGCAGCTCGCGGCCAACGCGGCGGCGAACGTGTGCTACCTCACGTCGTTCCGCCTCCGCGGCCACGGCTTCGGCGTGGTGGCCAGGGCCGTCTCGGCCCTCGGGCTCGCGGCGCTGGGCGCGGGCGGGCTGCTGGGCGTCCGCGCGGTCGACCGGACGGCCGTTCGGGGCGTCCGCGAACCGGTGTAGTGCGGGTTCTCACACGGCGAAACGACTTCCCCCACCACGTAGGATGGTGGACGTGCTGGTGATTCGCCGTGACCTCGTGGACGCGATGGTGGCTCACGCCCGTCGTGACCACCCGGACGAGGCATGCGGGATCATCGCGGGCCCCGAGGGCTCCGACCGCCCGGAGCGGTTCATCGCGATGGACAACGCCGAGCGCTCGCCCACGTTCTACCGCTTCGACTCGATGGAGCAGCTGCGCGTCCACCGCGAGATGAGCGCGAACGACGAGGAGACGATCGTCGTCTACCACTCGCACACCGCGACGGAGGCGTACCCGTCCCGCACGGACATCTCCTACGCCAGCGAGCCGCAGGCGCACTACGTGCTCATCTCGACCCGTGACCCGGAGCAGCACGAGCTGCGCTCCTACCGGATCGTGGACGGCGTGGTGACCGAAGAGCCGGTCGAGGTCGTGGAGTCGTACATGTTCGCGCACACCGGCGCCGACGACACCCCCGACTGTCCCTGAGCCCTCCAGGTGCGCCCGCGCACCACTCGTGGCACCACTCTCACCAAACCCGGCTCCTCGGAGGTACCAGCATGGCCGTCACCGTCTCCATCCCCACGATCCTGCGCACCCACACCGGTGGGCAGAAGTCCGTCGAGGCCGCGGGCACCACGCTCGCGGAGGTCATCGACGACCTGGAGAGCAACCACGGTGGCCTGAAGCAGCGCCTGGTCAAGGAGGGCGCGCTCCACCGGTTCGTCAACGTCTACGTCAACGACGAGGACGTGCGGTTCGCGGGCGGCCTGGACGCCGCGGTCAAGGACGGCGACACCGTGACGATCCTCCCGGCCGTCGCGGGCGGCTGACCGATCCCGGAGGTCTGATCGTGGCCCGGTACGAGTCACTGCTCGACGCGGTCGGCGGCACGCCCCTGGTGGGGCTGCCCCGGTTGTCGCCGTCGAAGGACGTGCGGCTGTGGGCGAAGCTGGAGGACCGCAACCCGACCGGCTCCATCAAGGACCGCCCGGTCCTGATGATGATCGAGGAGGCCGAGCGGACCGGGGTGCTCACGCCGGGCTGCACGATCCTCGAACCGACGTCGGGCAACACCGGCATCGCCCTGGCCATGGCCGCCAAGCTCAAGGGCTACGGCCTGGTGTGCGTGATGCCCGAGAACACCTCCGCCGAGCGCAAGCAGCTGCTGCAGGCGTACGGCGCGCGGATCGTGTTCTCGCCCGCGGCGGGCGGCTCGAACCAGGCCGTGGCGCTGGCGAAGGAACTCGCCGCGCAGAACCCGGACTGGGTGATGCTGTACCAGTACGGCAACCCGGCCAACCCCGGCGCGCACTACCACGGCACCGGGCCGGAGATCCTCAAGGACCTGCCGACGATCACGCACTTCGTCGCGGGCCTGGGCACCACCGGCACGCTGGTCGGCGTCGGTCGGTACCTGCGCGAGCACAAGCCGGACGTGCAGGTCATCGCGGCCGAGCCGCGGTACGGCGAGCTGGTCTACGGCCTGCGCAACCTCGACGAGGGCTTCGTGCCGGAGCTGTACGACGCCGAGGTGCTAACCGGCCGCTACTCGGTCGGCTCGTACGACGCGCTGCGCCGCACCCGGCAGCTGCTGGAGGTGGAGGGCATCTTCGCGGGCATCTCCACCGGCGCGATCCTGCACGCGGCGCTGGCCGCGGCGGAGAAGGCGGCGTCGCGCGGCGAGTCGGCGGACGTGGCGTTCGTGGTCGCGGACGCGGGGTGGAAGTACCTGTCCACCGGCGCGTACGCGGGCACGTTGGACGAGGCGGCCGAACGGCTCGACGGCCACCTCTGGGCCTGAGCGCGGAGAAGGGGCCTCGCG
>NZ_JBHYXZ010000171.1:0-11934 GCF_042752395.1 Actinosynnema sp. NPDC059335
GCGGGGGGGGGCGCCCCCGGGGCCCTGCGCGCTTCACCCGCGCCCTACCTCCCCAACGCGCGTGTCCTACCCCCAGAACGCGCGTGTCCTACCTCCAGAACGCGCGTGTCCTACCTCCAGAACGCGCGTGTCCTACCTCCAGAACGCGTGAGTCGTACGTTCAGGACCCGTGAGTTCAACGCTCGGCCCGCGCGAGTTGCCGGGTTCGAGCCGGCGTTGTGTACTCGGGCCACGGCGATCCCGCCACTCCGAGACTGCGGACCTCACGTGCGGAGGTCCGAAACAACCTCTCGTGCCCGAAGGCGGCGATGCTGCGCAAGGGTCCCCGCCAGGGGGTCCCCTGTTTTCATCCTGCCGGCACGGTCTGACGAATTCGGCGTAGTCGGCGGTGGCTGTGGACAACTCGCCGTGCCCGGACGGACGGCGGCGTGACCCGACCGGCCCAGTCGGGTCGCACCGGTGGCGCAGCGCCGGTCGCGGCTCAGGTCGTCGGCTTGGGCAGCGCGGTGGGGAAGTAGTGGGCCGAGACGAGCTTCGGCCACGAGGTGTGCGAGTCCGAAGTGGACCACCCCGGCCCCGGGCGGCGGAACGCCAGCAGCCACGTGCTGCCCTTCTTGCACGGCGTCCCCTCCAGCGACAGGCCGCCCAGGTCGGCGAGGGTGGACACGATGTCCGGGATCACGCCGCCCTGGCTGGACACCACCGGCGTCCCCACGCCGTCCGCGATCTCCAACAGCCGCACCAGCCCCGCCTCGCGGTCCGGCCAGTACCCCTCCTCGGACAACCGCGGCTCCAGCAGCACGCCCACGCCGAGGTCGTCCGCCACCCCCTGGACGGTCTCCACGCACCGCACCCGCGGCGCGGAGTGCACGCGTGCCGGCCCCCACAGCGGCAGCATCGACCGCAACCCCGCCGCCTGCCGCCACCCCGCCGAGCTCAACGGCCGCAGGTCGTCGTCACCGGGCCAGTTGTCCCGCTTGCCCGCCTTCGCGTGCCGCACCAGCAACACCGTCGCCAGGTCCGCGGGCTCCGCCGCGAACGCCTCCAGCACCGAGCGGTCGGTGTCCGCCGTCACCAGCGCGGCCGCCTCGGCCACCGGCAGCCACCGCAGCTCGTCCACCTCGTCGTTCGGCACGAACTCGCCCGACCCGGCCCGCGCGCTGAAGTAGTCCACGACCTTCGGCTTGCCGAACGCGCGGTACGACACCTGGCACAGGTACCGCCCCAGCACGGCGTGGAACCCGGTCTCCTCCCGCACCTCCCGCACGGCCGCCGCGGGCGCCGTCTCACCGGGGTCCAGCTTGCCCTTGGGCAGCGACCAGTCGTCATAACGCGGCCGGTGCACGACCGCCACGGAAGCATCGCCGCGCCACAGCACGGCGCCGGCCGCCCGGATCACCCCAGCGCCCGGTGCTTGCGCAGCATCTCGGTCTGGTGGTCGCGCACGCTGGTGCCGTCCGCCGGGGACGCCTCCCACTCGCCGTCCGGCTGCAGCACCCAGCACCGCGTGGTCGGCTCCAGCGCCGAGTCCATCATCTCGTCGAGCTGGGCGGTGAGCTTGGGGTCGGTCACCCGCACCTGCACCTCCACCCGGCGGTCCAGGTTGCGGTGCATCATGTCGGCGCTGCCGATCCAGTGCTCACCCGCGCCGACGAAGTGGAACACCCGCGAGTGCTCCAGGAACCGGCCCAGGATGGACCGCACGTGGATGTTCTCCGACAGCCCCTTGATGCCCGGCTTCAACGCGCAGACGCCGCGCACGACCACGTCCACCCGCACGCCCGCCTGCGACGCCCGGTACAGCGAGTCGATGACCTGCTCGTCCACCAGCGAGTTCACCTTGATGCGCACCCCGGCGGGCCGGCCCGCCCGCGCGTGCTCGACCTCCCGCTCGATCCGCTCCACGATCCCCCGCCGCACGCCGTAGGGCGCGACGAGCAGGCTGCGGTAGTGGTCCTGCCGGGCGTAGCCGGTCAGCACGTTGAACAGGTCGGTGAGGTCCGCGCCGATGGTCGGCTCGGCGGTGAGGATGCCGATGTCCTCGTACAGCCGGGCCGTCTTCGGGTTGTAGTTGCCGGTGCCGATGTGGCAGTAGCGCTGGATCCGCGAGCCCTCCTGCCGCACCACCAGAGCGGTCTTGCAGTGCGTCTTGAGCCCCATCAGGCCGTAGACGACGTGCACGCCGGCCTTCTCCAGCGCCCGCGCCCACTTGATGTTGGCCTGCTCGTCGAACCGTGCCTTGATCTCGACCAGCGCCACGACCTGCTTGCCCGCCTCCGCCGCGTCGATCAGCGCGTCCACGATCGGCGAGTCGCCGGACGTGCGGTACAGCGTCTGCTTGATGGCCAGCACCCGCGGGTCGGCCGCCGCCTGCTCGATGAACCGCTGCACGGACGTGGAGAACGAGTCGTACGGGTGGTGCACCAGCACGTCGCCCTCGCGCAGCGTGGCGAAGATGCTCTTCGGCGTCTCCCGCTCGCCGAACGCCGAGTGCGTGGCGGGCACGAACGGCGCGTCCTTGAGCTGCTTGCGGTCCACGCTGTAGAGCTGCCACAGGCACGACAGGTCCAGCAGGCCGGGCACCTGGACGACGTCGTGCGGGTCCACCTCCAGCTCCCGCAGCAGCCGCTCCAGCATGTCCTCGGTCATGTCGTCGGCGATCTCCAGCCGCACCGGCGGCCCGAACCGGCGGCGCGCCAGCTCCCGCTCCAACGACTTGAGCAGGTCCTCGTCCTGGTCCTCCTCGACCTCCAGGTCGGCGTTGCGGGTCACCCGGAACGCGTGGCACTCGATCACCTGCATGCCCGCGAACAGCTCGCTCATGTGGGCGGTGATCAGCTCCTCCAACGGCAGGAACGTCGCCGTCGGGCTGGTCCGGTCGCTCTCCACGCGCACCAGGCGCGGCACGTTGTCCGGCACCTTGATGCGGGCGAACCGCTCCGCGCCGCCCTCCGGGTCGCGCACCGTCACGGCGAGGTTCAGCGACAGGCCGGAGATGTAGGGGAACGGGTGCGCGGCGTCCACGGCCAGCGGCGTGAGCACCGGGAACACCTGGTCGGTGAAGTAGTTGGACAGCCGCAGCTTCTCGAAGTCGGTGAGCTGCGCCCAGGTGACGATGCTGATGGCGTGCTTCTCCAGCTCCGGCTGGACGTGGTCGAGGAACGCCCTGGCGTGCTGCTCGACCAGCTCCTGCGTCCGCTTGGAGATGCTGGACAACTGCTCGCGCGGGGTCAGGCCGTCCGCGCTGCGCACCGACAGGCCGGTCTCGTCGCGGCGCTTCAGCCCCGCCACGCGCACCATGTAGAACTCGTCCAGGTTCGACGCGAAGATGGCCAGGAACTTCGCCCGCTCCAGCAGCGGCTGGGAGGCGTCCTCGGCCAGCGCGAGCACCCGGGCGTTGAAGTCCAACCAGGACAGCTCCCGGTTGAAGTACCGGTCGTCGGGCAGGTCGGCCTGCGCCTCGGTGGCCGTGACGGCGGGCGGTGAGCTGGGGAACGACCGGGACGCGGCCTCCGCCGGTTGCTGGACCGGCGTCGTGCCCGCACGGGCGCCGCTGCCGCGGCGGACCGCCGGGCGCGGACGGCGGCGGGGGCTGCTCGCGGCGGGGGTGGCCCGCGGCGTCCTCGTCCGGCGCTTGGGCGCGGGCTGGTCGGGAGAGTTGTCCGTGCTCACGAACAGCATTCTTCCCCAGAACAGGCGGCTGTGCGCCGATCGGAGTCGACGACGAAGTGAACTCCCGGTCACACCGGCCGGAGCACGCCCCGCACGTCGCCGGCGGCGTCCCGCACGAGCGTGACCCGCTGGCCGGGGCGCAGCACGCGCCAGCCGCCCTCGGCGACCGCGCCGGCGGGCACGTCCACCAGCACCCCGTCGTCGCGCAGCACGGTCGCTGAGCCGTCCGGGTGATGCGCGCTCACCGTCGCCTGCTCGGTCACGTGCCAAAGCTAGCCGATCGGCGGGTGGTGGGCGCTCCGACGCGGCTGCCACGCTCCGGAGGGGACCGATTACCGGGAGGAGTGGGGCATGAGGGTTGTGGCAGGGGTGCTGACCGCGGTGCTGCTCGGTCTCACCGGTGCGCTCACCGGCCAGGGCGCGGCGGCGGCCCAGGCGCTCCCGACGGCGGCGGACGCGGACACGGGTCTGCGGGCGGCGGCGAAGAACGTCGAGCTGCGCGCGGCGATACCCGAGACCGAGGGCGCGGTCTCCCTCAACTTCCTCCAGTACCGCGACCGCGACGTGATGTTCCTCAGCGGCACGTTCGGCCTGAAGACCTACGACGTGACCGACCTCGACCGGCCGAAGCTCCTGGACCACCTCACCAAGCAGGAGCTGGCGCTGCCGGGCGACGACCCGGAGCAGCGGTTCTGGGAGAACGAGGACGTCACCGTCGACGCGCGGCGCAAGCTGGTGTTCCTGGCGCGGGAGCGCAGCGCGTTCGGCCGGCAGCCCGGCAACGAGCGGCCGACCGGCGTCTACTTCGTGTCCGCGGCGGACCCGGCGCGGCTGGAGCTGCTCAGCTTCGCGCCGATGGGCACCGGGCACATCACCTCGTGCGTCAACGACTGCACGTACCTGTGGACGACCGGCTACGACGGCACGCCGTCCAGCGACCCGGACACCTACCGGCGGTCCGGCAAGGTGTTCGTGACCGACATCCGGGACCCGCGCCACCCGAAGACCCTGCCCACCTACGTGGACCTCAACCGCAACCAGGGCGAGACGCACATGACGCACGACGTCCAGGTGGACGCGGCGGGCGTCGCCTGGGTGGCGGGCACGGGCGGGACGCGCGGCTACCACACCAGCGGCCGGCACCGCGATCCGTTGACCGGGCGGGTGCGCGAGGCGACGGCGTACGACCCGGTCCCGTACGCGGGCGGCGCGGCGCCGAAGCTGGACATGCCGACGTCGTTCTCGCACAACTCGTTCCGACCGGTCGGGCGGACCCTGAAGGACGGTCCCCGGCCGTCGGCCGAGCACCCGGCGGGCAGCCTGCTGCTGCACACCGAGGAGGCGTTCGGGTCGGCGACGTGCCGCGACCAGGGCCGGTTCGTCATCTCGTCGCTGACGGGCTCGACCGGCGGCGAGTCGTGGCGGGCCACGCCGGAGCGGCCGTTCCACCTCAGGACGGTCGGCGTGTGGACGCCCGACGACCAGGAGGGCACGCTCCCCGGTCCCGACACGTTCTGCTCCGCGCACTACTTCGACGTGCACGAGCGGATCGTGGCGTACTCCTGGTACGAGCAGGGGACGCGGTTCCTGGACATCTCGGACCCGGCCAACCCGATCCAGGTGGCCTACTGGCGGCCCGAGGGCGCGGTCTCGTTCGCGCCGTACTGGCACCGCGGGCGGGTGTTCCTGGCCGACATGGCCCGCGGGGTGGAGGTGTTGAAGCTCACCACCGACGCGTACGAGGCGCAGGCGTCGCACACCAACGTCACGCTGAAGACGACCCCGGTGTCCACGACCGCGCGGCCGGCCGAGACCCCGCGCAAGCGCCTGCCGCTCGCCCCGGACCCCGACTACGGCGCCGCGTGCCCGATGCTCGTGGGCCGCTGCACGCCGGGGCAGCCGTGCTGCTGACCCCGTCGCGGGCGTGACGGGTCAGCGGCCGACCGGCGCGGCGGTGGCCGCAGTGCGCGGGCCCAGGCCCAGCTCCGCGGCCAGGCGCAGGTCCTCGGCCGTGTCGACGTCGTGCCGCAACGACGGCCACGGGCCGAGCAGGGGCATGGCGCCCGACGCCGCGTGAGCCGCCGCGGACCCGACGCCGAACGCCGGGTCCAGCTCGCCGCCGGGGGTGGACAGCAGCAGCGTCGTCCCCGTCCCCTGGCGGTCCGGGCAGAACGCGCGGCCGCGCGCCGCAGCGAGCGCCGCGGCCAGGTCCGCCGTGCGCAACGCCGGCAGGTCCGCCTGCAGCGCGCCCACCACCGACGCCGGATCCCGCGACCGCAGCACCCCGAACCCGAACCGCAGCGACTCGTTCAACCCCTCCGGCCCGGCCGCGGACTCGACGCCCAGCGCCCGCAGTTCCGCCACCACGGCCGGGTCCGACGTGACGGCCAGCACACCCCGCACGGCGGGCAGCGCCGCCGCGATCGTGTCCAGCGCGAACGCCAGGGCCAGCGCCGGCCGGTCCAGCCGGGCGTCCACCAGCCGCGACTTCGCCCGGTCCAGCGCCTTGACCGGCACCACCAGGTCGACGTCGGCTCGCACCCCGCCATACTCCCGGATGCCGGCTGGACCTGGCCAGGGGCTCGTTGTCGCCCCCGGCGACGTGGGGAAGACTCCAGGTCCACGACGAAGAGGGAGTGCACGTGGCCAAGGAGAAGGGCGGCTTCTGGATCGGGCTCGCCGCGACGGTCTTCTACCCCGCCACCGCGCTGTTGGCGCGGCGGCGCAACGAAGGCGCGGAGCGGGTGCCCAAGACGGGCGGGGCGCTCATCGTGATGAACCACGTGTCGCACCTGGACCCCGTCTACGACGCCGTCTTCACGCACAAGCAAGGCCGCGTGCCCCACTTCCTCGCCAAGCACAGCCTGTGGAACGTCCCGGTGGTCGGCGCCGTCATCAAGGGCGCCCGGCAGATCCCGGTCTACCGCGGCACGGCCGACGCCCAGGAGAGCCTGCGCGCCGCGCACGAGGCGCTGGAGCAGGGCCTGGTCGTGGTCATCTACCCGGAGGGCACCATCACCCGCGACCCGGACGGCTGGCCGATGGCCTCCCGCACCGGCGTGGCCCGGCTCGCCCTGGAGCACGACGTGCCGGTCCTGCCGGTCGCCCGCTGGGGCACCCGCGACGTCTACGACCACTACCGCAGGAAGTTCCGGCCGTTCCCGCGCAAGACCGTGGTGACGAAGGTCGGCCCGCCGGTGGACCTGTCGGCCTACCGCGGCCGGCCGCAGAACCTGGCGCTGCTGCGCGAGGTGACCGACGTGCTGATGAACGAGGTGAAGGACCTGCTCGCGGAGATCCGCGAGGAGCAGGCCCCCGCCGGCTTCTACACCAAGAAGTCCTGACGTGGACCGGGTCGCGGTGCTGGGCGCCGGGTCGTGGGGCACCGCCTTCGCCAAGGTGCTCGCCGACTCCGGCACGGACGTGGTGCTGTGGGCGCGGCGCGCCGACGTGGCCGACGCCATCTCGGCGGACCGGGTCAACGCCGACTACCTGCCGGGCGTGACGCTGCCCGCCAACCTGACCGCCACCTCCGACGCCCGCGCGGCGCTGGCGGGGGCGCAGGCCGTGGTGCTGGCGGTGCCGAGCCAGACGCTGCGGGAGAACCTGACCCGCTGGCGGCCCTGGCTGCCCGCGGGCGCGACGCTGGTGAGCCTCGCCAAGGGCGTCGAGCTGGGCACGCTCAAGCGGATGAGCGAGGTGGTCCGCGAGGTCGCCGGCGTGCCGGAGGACCAGGTCGCGGTGGTGTCCGGGCCGAACCTGGCCAAGGAGATCGCGGCCGAGCAGCCGACCGCGACGGTCATCGCCTGCACCGACCACGACCGCGCGGTGGACCTCCAGCACGCCTGCTCCAACTCCTACTTCCGGCCGTACACCAACGTGGACGTGGTGGGCTGCGAGCTGGGCGGCGCGTGCAAGAACGTCATCGCGCTGGCCTGCGGCATGGCGGCGGGCCTGGGGTTCGGCGACAACACGATGGCGTCGATCATCACCCGCGGCCTGGCCGAGACCGCCCGGCTGGGCGCGGCGCTGGGCGCGGACCCGCTGACGTTCGCCGGGTTGGCCGGGCTGGGCGACCTGGTGGCCACGTGCGCGTCGCCGCTGTCGCGCAACCGGTCGTTCGGGGAGCGGTTGGGGCGCGGCGACTCGCTCGCGCAGGCGCAGGAGGCCGCGCACGGCCAGGTCGCCGAGGGCGTGAAGTCGTGCTCGTCGATCCGCGAGCTGGCCGCGCGGGTCGGCGTGGACATGCCGATCACCGACGGCGTGCACCAGGTGTGCCACGAAGGACTGGACCCGCGCGTGCTCACGGCGGCGCTGCTCGGGCGCGAGCGGAAGGCGGAACGCCAATGACCTGGGGCGACGGCACGCGCGTCGTGCACTCGACGCCCGCCGTGCCGGGCGAGCCGTTCCTGGCGGGCCCGGTGTTCGCCTCGGCCTACCACCTGGGCGGCGAGGACACCTACGGCCGGGCGCACAACCCGACGTGGCGCGCGTTGGAATCGGCGCTGGGCGCGCTGGACGGCGGCACGACCGTGCTGTTCCCGTCCGGCATGGCGGCGATCTCGACGTTCCTGCGCGTGGTGCTCGCGCCCGGCGACGTGGTGCTGGTGCCGGGCGACGGCTACTACCTGACCCGCACGCTGGTCGCCGAGATGCCGGTGGAGGTGGTCGAGGCGCCCACCGCCGGGCCGTACCCGTCGCTGGACGGCGTGCGGCTGGTGCTGCTGGAGTCGCCGTCCAACCCCGGGCTCGACGTGTGCGACATCGCCGCCCTGGCCGAGGCGGCGCACGCGGCGGGCGCGCTGCTCGCGGTGGACAACACGACCGCGACACCGCTCGGCCAGCAGCCCCTGCTGCTCGGCGCGGACGCCGTGCTGAGCAGCGACGCGAAGGCCGTCGCCGGGCACAGCGACGTGCTGCTGGGCCACGTGTCCACCGCGGACCCGGCCCTGGCCGAGCGGGTCCGCGCGGCGCGGACGACCGGCGGCGCGATCCCCGGGCCGTTCGAGGCGTGGCTGGCGCACCGCGGGCTCGGCACGCTCGACCTGCGGCTGAGCCGGCAGGCGGCGAACGCGGCCGCCCTGTACGACGCGCTCAAGTCCCACCCGGCGGTGCGCGGGCTGCGCTGGCCCGGCGCGCCGGAGGACCCGGCGCACGAGGTCGCGGCGCGGCAGATGCGCCGCTTCGGCGGGGTGCTGACGTTCGAGCTGGCGGACGCGGGCGCGGTGGCGTCGTTCCTGGAGCGGTCGCGGCTGGTGTACGCGAGCACGAGCTTCGGCGGCCTGCACACGAGCCTGGACCGGCGGGCGCAGTGGGGCGACCCGGTGCCGGAGGGGCTGGTGCGCCTGTCCGCGGGCTGCGAGGACACCGCCGACCTGGTCGAGGACGTCCTGCGGTCGCTGTGACGGTCACCCCGTCGGGTCCAGTGCGTGGAACGGGTTGCGCGGGGTGGCGGTCGGCTGCCACCCTCGTCCCCATGTCCTTCCGCGCCATGACCGACGGGCGGGGTCACATCGACCTCCGCCTGGTCGCCAGCGCGCTCTGTCCTTCTCGCTGATCGCCTCGCGTCCCGCGAGCCGTGCGGCTCGCCCACTCACCGAGCACCGAGAAGGAACCATGTTCGCCGTTCCGGAGAACACCATCGCCCTGCCCCAGTCGCACGCCGCGCTGCACCCCGTGCGGATCGCGCTCGACACGGCGGCACGGCGCGAGCGCTGGGCCCACCTGCTCCGCTACGACCCCGACACCCGCTTCGCCGCGCTGGTCGAGTCCGGCCCCGGCCAGGAGGTGTGGCTGATGAGCTGGCTGCCCGGCCAGCACGCCGACCTGCACGACCACGGCGCGACCAGCGGCGCGTTCACCGTGGTCAGCGGCTCGCTGACCGAGGTCGTCACGCCGGGCCCGACCCAGGTGCTGCACCACCTCGTGGCCGGGCAGTCGCGCGTGTTCGGCCCGTCGTACGTGCACCAGGTGCGCAACGACGGCAGCGACCCCGCCGTCACGATCCACGTGTACCGCGACGGCGGTCGCACCGTGCGCCCGGTCCGCTTCGACCCGGTGTCGGGGACTACCTCCGCGCGGTGACGTGCGGCGGCACGTCCCAGTCGCCGACCAGCGCCGGGTCCGGTTCGGGCTCGCCCCACACCGCGCGCAGCGGCAGCACGCCCGCCCACCGCGCGTTGGCCTCGACGTCCTCGGGCTCGTCGCCGGGCGGGCCGCTGCGGATCTTCACCGACGCCTCGGCGAGGTCCAGCGACAGCACCGCGGTCGCGGCCAGCTCCTTCGGCGTCGGCGGCCGGGCGTAGTCCCACGAGCCGGGCGCGATGTGCTCGGTGAGCACGCGCAGGCCGTGCAGCTTGGCGTCCGGGTCGGTGACGGGGACGGCGGTGCCGTGGATGACGGCGGCGCGGTAGTTCATCGAGTGGTCGAACACCGAGCGGGCGTAGACCACGCCGTCCACGATCGTGACGCCGACGCACACCGGCACGCCGGTCGCGGCCTCGCGCAGGCTCCGCGCGCCGGTCGAGCCGTGCAGGTAGAGGGTGTCGCCGTCGCGGCCGTAGCCGGTGGGGAGGACCAGCGGCGCGCCGTCCACGACGACCGCCAGGTGGCAGACGAGGGCGGCGTCGAGGACCGCGTGCAGCGCCTCGCGTTCGGTCACGGCCCGGTTCCGGCCGCGCTTGATGGTGCTGCGGTCCGTCGGTGACAACGTCATGGGACCAGCATTTCCGGTAAAGTGGCCCTTCTCAAGTGCCAATTCCCGGCGTTATGAGGAGGCCACTTTGGCGGAGACGGCGCTGGCGGTGGTGCTGGACCGGGCCTCGGCCGAACCGCTGGCCGTGCAGCTCGCGGACGCCCTGCGCGCGGCGGCGGCCGACGGGCGGCTGCGCAGCGGGGACCGGCTGCCCTCGACCCGGGCGCTGGCCGAGCGGCTCGGCGTGAGCCGGACCGTGACAGCGGCAGCATACGAGCAGCTGCACGCCGAGGGCTGGATCGCGGGGCGGCACGGCTCCGGCACGTACGTGACGACCACGCCGCCGGGGGCGTTGAAGTCGCGCGGCCGGCGGGCCGCCGCGCCGGCCGTGCCCGCGGACGTGGTGGACCTCGCGCCCGGCGCGCCGTGGGCCGAGGGGTTGGACCGGGCGGCGTGGCGGCGGGCGTGGCGCGCGGCGGCGGACGTGCAGCCGTTGTTCCGGCCGGCGCGCGGCGGGCTGCCGGAGTACCGGGCGGTGGTGGCCGAGCACCTGTTGCGGCACCGGGGGTTGGCGGTGCGGGGCGGGTTGCGGGAGGAGCTGGTGCTGGCGACCGGCGGCACCACGGCGGCGCTCGTGGAGCTGGGGTCGGCGGTGCTGCGGCCCGGCGACGTGGTGGCCGTGGAGGAGCCGGGGTACCAGCGGGCCGTGTGGGCGCTGCGGTCGGCCGGGGTGCGGGTCGTGCAGGCGCCCGTGGACGCCGAGGGGTTGCTGGTGGAGGCCGTGCCGGCGGGGGTGCGCGGGGTGTACTGCTCGCCCGCGCACCAGTACCCGATGGGCGGGCGGATGTCGGCGGCGCGGCGGGTGGCGCTGGTGGAGCGGGCGCGGGCGGAGGGGTGGCTGGTCGTCGAGGACGACTACGACGGCGAGCTGCGCTACGACGTGGCGCCGTTGCCGTTGCTGGCGGCGTTGGCGCCGGACGTGGTGGTGCACCTGGGGACGACCAGCAAGATCCTCACGCCGACCCTGGGCGCGGGCTGGATGGTCGCGCCGGAGCCGATCGCGGCCGACGTGCTGGCGCACCGCGACCGGACCGGCACGAGCCCGTCCGCGGCGGGGCAGCGGGTGCTGGTCGAGTTGGCGCGCAACGGGGACCTGGGCCGGCACCTGCGCAAGCTGCGGCGCGAGCTGTCGGAGCGGCGGGCGCTGCTGTCCGCGGCGTTCGGCAAGGCGGGCGTCCCCGTGCTGGGTGACGACGCGGGCGCGCACATCGTCGTGCCGCTGCCGTCGGCGCAGGCGGAGCGGGACGTGCTGGCCGAGGCGCACGACCGGGGCCTGCGGCTGGACGGCCTCGGCCGCCACCACGCCGGCCGGCCGAAGGTGCACGGCGCCGCGATCGGCTACAGCGCCTGCTCCCGCGACCAGCTGACCGCCGCGATCCCGGACCTGATCGGCATCCTCACCCGCCACACCGGTCCCGAACGCTGAACTCGGGGTACCCGAACGTAGGACACGGTGGTCCCGAACGTAGGACACGCGCGTTCTGAACGTAGGACTCTCGCGCGTGTCC
>NZ_JBHYXZ010000171.1:11944-17015 GCF_042752395.1 Actinosynnema sp. NPDC059335
CCCAAGTTCCCACCCCGGGTTGCTACCCCTCGCCCTCGCGGGGGTGACAAAGGTTCGGGTCGCGTGTGTCCTACGTTCACGTACCCCGAGTTGAACGTTCGGGGAGTGCTGTGTCGATCGCGGGTTACGCCATCCGGGTAGGGTCCGAACCATGACACAGCGCAAGACCAAGGTCGCCGTGGTGTTCGGCGGGCGCAGCAGCGAGCACATGGTCTCCTGCCTGTCCGCCGGCAGTGTCCTGCCGCACCTGGACCGGGATCGGTTCGACGTCGTGCCGGTGGGCATCACCGAGACGGGCGCGTGGGTGATCGGCGCCGACGACACCAGGGCGCTCGAGGTGCGCGACCGCCGGCTGCCGACCGTCAACTCGCTGGTCCCCGTGTCCGGCGCCGAGCTGGTGCCCGTCGCGCCCGGCGAGGTGCTCGCCGACGTGGAGGTCGTGTTCCCCGTCCTGCACGGCGCGTGGGGCGAGGACGGCACCATCCAGGGCCTGCTGGAGCTGGCCGACATCCCGTACGTGGGACCGGGCGTGCTGGCCAGCGCGGTCGCCATGGACAAGGAGTTCACCAAGCGCCTGCTCCAGGGCGCGGGCCTGCCGGTCGGCGAGTACGCCGTGCTGCGCCGCGAGCAGGACACGCTGTCCGAGGCCGACCGCGCACGCCTGGGCCTGCCCGTGTTCGTCAAGCCGGCCCGCGCCGGGTCGTCCGTGGGCATCTCGAAGGTGGTCGACTGGGCGCACCTGGACAGCGCGATCGCGTTGGCGCGCAAGACCGACCCGAAGGTGATCATCGAGGCCGCCGTCGCCGGCCGCGAGGTCGAGTGCGGCGTGCTGGAGTTCCCGGACGGCCGCGTCGAGGCGTCCCTGCCCGCCGAGCTGCGCATCGTCGGCGGCGAGGTCGACTGGTACGACTTCGACGCCAAGTACCTCGACGACGTGTGCGAGTTCGACATCCCGGCCAAGCTGGACGAGCACGTCACCCGCGACCTGCGGCAGATGGCCGTCACGGCGTTCCGCTCGCTGGACTGCCAGGGGCTCGCCCGGGTGGACTTCTTCGTCACCGACTACGACGAGCTGGTCGTCAACGAGGTCAACACCATGCCGGGCTTCACGCCCATCTCGATGTACCCGCGGATGTGGGCCGAGACGGGCCTGGACTACCCCGCGCTGCTGACCACGCTCATCGAGACCGCCCTGGCCCGCGGCACGGGGCTGCGCTAACCCCTGGTGTCCACGGGGCCCTTGGCGAGGGTGTCCCGGATCGTGGTCGAGACGTCCTGCAAGGGCCCCGTGCCGGCGTCCGAGGGCACGGTCAGCGCCACGTACACCGGCCGGTCCACCACGTACCAGGTGGCCGCGCCGCCCTCGGACACCTCCAGCCACTGCACGTCGGAGATCACCCGCAGCTCGGAGGTCGGCTTGAGGTCGCCGGGACGGTCCAGGCCGCACCGCAGCACCACGGGCTCGTGCTCCGCGTCACCCCACGCCAGCGCGCCGGCGGGCGCGGGCGAGGCCAGCTCGCGGCGCGGCAGCGTGACGCCGTTCGACACGAGCTGCATCGGCAGGGCGCTCAGCAGGGCCTTGCACTCCTCCGACTCGGCCTTCGGCGCGGGCACCGGCACGAGCGCCACGGGCCCGGTGTGCGCGGCCGACGGGTCGGCGGGGTCGTCCTTGCCGCCGGCGCCGAGGAAGAGGCCCACGGCCGCGACGCCCGCCGCGAGCAGCGCCGGCAGCCCGAGGGCGACGACGAGCAGCGGTCGGGGGAGCAGCGAGGCGGGTTCCGGTTCCTGTGCCACGCGGTTATGACAACACGGCGCTAGAGGTTGACCACAGGGCAGGTCAGCGTTCGCGTGATGCCCTCCACGTTCTGGATCCGGGCGACTACGAGCTGTCCCAACTGGTCGACGGTGTCGGCCTCGGCGCGGACGATGACGTCGTACGGGCCGGTGACGTCCTCCGCGGTGGCCACACCGGGGATGCCGGAAATCTCCGCCGCAACGGCGGCTGCCTTCCCGACCTCGGTCTGGATGAGGATGTATGCGTGCACCACGGCGTGCCCCTTCGTCGCGACAGGTTAGGTCGGGGTAGGAACGTGCACAGCAACGTACCCCAGTTGGGGTTCCGAATGCTCAGAACGGGAGGCAATCTTGCGTCCGGAGCCGCCGCGCAACGCGGACACGGTCGCTGAGGTGGGTGAGTTCGGTCTCATCCGCCGGGTGACGGCAGGTCGGACGCAGCCGCCCACCACCCTGCTCGGGCCGGGTGACGACGCGGCTGTCGTCGCGGCGCCCGACGGCCGCGTGGTGGTGTCCACCGACGTGCTGGTCGAAGGCGTCCACTTCAGACTCGACTGGTCGTCTCCCGAGCAGGTCGGGCGCAAGGCGGCGGCCGTGAACCTGGCCGACGTCGTGGCCATGGGCGCGGTGCCGACCGCCCTGCTGATCGGCCTCGCCTGCCCCTCCGACACCCCCTCCTCCGTCATCGAGGGCATCACCGCCGGGCTGTGGCAGGAGGCGGCCGTGGCGGGGGCCGGCGTGGTCGGGGGCGACATGGTGTCGTCCGCGACACTGGTGATCTCCGTTACGGCCATGGGGGACATGGACGGGCTGGAGCCCGTGACCCGGGCCGGCGCGCAGGTCGGCGACGTCGTCGCGGTGTGCGGGCGGCTCGGCTGGGCCGCGGGCGGGCTGGCCGTGCTCCAGCGCGGGTTCCGCTCCCCGGTCGCGGTCGTCGGCGCCCAGCGGAACCCCGAACCCCCTTACGCCGCCGGGCCCCAGGCCGCCGCGGCGGGCGCCACCGCGATGATCGACGTGTCGGACGGCCTGCTGGCCGACCTCGGGCACATCGCCGACGAGTCCGGCATCGGCATCGACATCCGCACCGAGCTGCTGGAGGTGCACCCGCGGCTGATCGACGTGGCGACCGCGCTCGGCGCGGACGCCCGGCACTGGGCGCTGACCGGTGGCGAGGACCACGCCCTCGCCGCGACGTTCCCCGAACCGGCCGCGGTCCCCGAGGGCTGGCGCACCATCGGCACCGTCCGGCACGGCAGCGGCGTCACCGTGGACGGCCGGGCGTACGAGAAACCCCCTGGCTGGGAGCACTGGCGCTAGGTAGCCTGGCCGATGTGGAACTATGCACGCTCGCGTATGACCATCCAGACTCGGTCAAGCTGATCGCCGACATCCAGCAGGTCTACGTGGACCGCTACGGCGAGGCGGACGTCACGCCGGTCGACCCGGCGGAGTTCGCCCCGCCCCTGGGGCACTTCGTCGTCGGCTACCTCGACGGCGTCCCGGTGGCGTGCGGCGGCTGGCGCGCCCACGACGTCGCGGAGCACCCGCTGCGCCCCGGCGACGCGGAGATCAAGCGCATGTACGTGGCCGAGTCCGTGCGCGGGCGCGGCCTGGCGCGGCGCGTGCTGGCGTCGCTGGAGGAGGCGGCGCGGGCGGCCGGCCGGCGGCGGATGGTGCTGGAGACCGGGTTGCGCCAACCGGAGGCGATCGGGCTCTACCGCGCCAATGGATACGCGCGCATCGACAACTTCGGCGTGTACCGGCATCATCCGGAAAGCCTTTGCTTCGCGAAGGATCTCTGAGAGCCGGGAGGGACGTCGATGGCGATCTACGCGTTGGGCGACTACGAGCCGGTGATCCACCCGGACGCCTACGTGCACCCCGACGCGACGGTGATCGGCGACGTCCGGATCGGCCCGCACGCCTCGGTGTGGCCGCAGGCCGTGCTGCGCGGCGACTACGGGCGCATCGAGGTCGGCGCGCGGACGTCGATCCAGGACGGCACGGTCGTGCACTGCACGGAGGTCCACCCGACGCTGATCGGCGCGGAGTGCGTAATCGGGCACAACGTGCACATCGAGGGCGCGACCATCGCCGACCGGTGCCTGATCGCCTCGGGCTCGGTCGTGCTCAACGGCGCCGTGGTGGAGACCGGCGCGATCGTCGGCGCGGGCGCGGTGGTGTCGTTCGAGGGCCACGTGCCGGCGCGGTCGATGGCGCTCGGCGTGCCCGCGAAGGTGCGCGAGGGGTACGTCGTGCCGGACGGCGCCTGGCAGTTCGCCGTGGACAAGTACGTGAACAACATCTTGACCTACCGCAAGGAACTGCGACGCCTCGACTGAGATAGGGTCCGGTCGTGGCACGTCCGCTCGAGGAAATAGTGGAAGCAGGCTGGGCCGCGGCACTCGCGCCCGTGGCCGACCGGATCGCCGCGATGGGCGAGTTCCTGCGGGCGGAGGTCGCCGCCGGGCGAACATACCTGCCCGCCGGGGAGAACGTGCTGCGGGCGTTCCAGCAGCCGTTCCACTCGGTGCGGGTGCTGATCGTGGGCCAGGACCCCTACCCGACGCCGGGGCACGCGGTGGGCCTCAGCTTCTCCGTCTCGCCGGAGACCCGGCCGATCCCCAAGAGCCTGGTCAACATCTACACCGAGTACATGTCCGACCTGGGCCACCCCAAGCCGTCCACCGGCGACCTGACCCCGTGGACCGAGCAGGGCGTGCTGCTGCTCAACCGGGCGCTGACCGTGCAGCCGGGCAAGTCCAACTCCCACCGCAACAAGGGCTGGGAGCCGGTGACCGAGCAGGCGATCAGGGCCCTGGCCGAGCGGGACGCGCCGCTCGTCGCGATCCTGTGGGGCAGCCAGGCACGCGCCCTCAAGCCGATCATCGGCGCCGACCGGTGCGTCGAGTCGGTCCACCCGAGCCCGCTGTCCGCCGCCGGCGGCTTCTTCGGTTCCCGGCCGTTCAGCAAGGCCAACGAGCTGCTCGCGAAGCAGGGCGCCGAGCCCATCGACTGGAAACTGCCCTAGCCACGGTCCGTGACGGGCGCGGCGAGCGCCGTCAGCCCGGCCGGTGGTCGCGCGCACCGCGGTGTGACGATCCCGACCGGGTGACGCCGCCGCCCGCCCGAGGACCGGCCCCGAACGCCGGAAGGGGCCCCCGGGGGCGGGCCCGGGGGGGGGCCCCCAAAACCAGGGGGGGGGGGGGGCGCCGCCCCCCCCGGGCCCCCCGGCGGCCCCCGGGGCCACCGGGCGGCGCCGGCCCCGGGGGGGCGG
>NZ_JBHYXZ010000172.1:0-5942 GCF_042752395.1 Actinosynnema sp. NPDC059335
GGGGGGGGGGGGGGGGGGGCCCGCGCCGGCGCCCGCGCGCGGGCGCCGCCGCGCGCGGGGGGGCCCCCCCCCCCCCGGCGGCCCCCCCCCCCCGCCCCCCCCGCCCCCCCCCCCCCCTCGGCCGCGCTCAGGCGACGGAGACCGGGAACCGGTCCCAGACCCGGTGCGTGCCCAGCAGGGTCGCGACCTCGCCGAACACGTCCGCCGGGGTCTGGCCCACGACGACGCCGGGCTCGCCGGGCGCGACGCCGGCCTCCACCAGGGCGGCCTCGCCGTTGCCCCACACGCCGATCGCCTTGGCGTGCCGGTAGCACTCCTGGACCATCAGCACGACCCGCGGGTCGACGGTGGCCGACGGCGCGCCCGCCTTGGCGTCGCGGTGCGGCAGCGCGTCCGGGCCGGGCGGCGGCGCGGCGGCCAGCAGCAGGGCGTCGAACTCGACCGAGCGGGCGGTCAGGAACGTCCGCTGCGCCACGAGCCCGTCCTCCAGCACTCCGCCGCGGGCGGCGATGACCAGCGGCACCATGCCGCCCGCGCTGATCGTCTGGCGCAGGGTGTGCAGGCCGTCCAGGCTCGCCGGGTCGTCCGCGTCCACCACGATGCCGATCAGCCGCCCGTCCGGCGGCCACACCTGCCCGAGCTGCGACACCGCCGGGCTGGGCGGCAGGTCGGCGACCTGCTCGGTCGGCTCGGGGGCGGGCAGGCCGAGGCCGGCGGCGACCCGGGCGCACAGCTCGGCGTCCACGTTGGCGAGCACGCGCAGCTCGCGTTCCTTGATCGCCTGCTCGTAGCACTTGCCCAGCTCGAAGGTGAACGCCCGGATCAGGTGCTCCTTCTCCACCGGGCTCAGGCTCCGGTAGAACATGCGCGGCTGGCTGTAGTGGTCGGCGAACGACGCGGGCGCGCGCCGCTCCTTGACCCCCTCGGCCACCGGCTGCGGGAACTCCACGAACGCGCCGGTCTCCGGGCTCGCCATGAACGGGCAGCCGCCGTCGAGGGTGTTCGGCTTGTACGGGGCCACGCCGCTGTGCACGGCGTGCTGGTGGAAGCCGTCGCGCAGCATGTCGTTGACCGGGGCGTGCGGCCGGTTGATCGGGATCTGGTTGAAGTTGGGGCCGCCCAGCCTGCTGAGCTGCGTGTCGATGTAGGAGAACAGGCGCGCGTGCAACAGCGGGTCGTCGGTGACGTCGATGCCCGGCGGCAGGTGGCCGACGTGGAAGGCGACCTGCTCGGTCTCGGCGAAGAAGTTGGTCGTGTTGCGGTTGAGCGTGAGCATGCCGATCGGCTGCACCGGGGCCAGCTCCTCGGGCACGATCTTGGTCGAGTCGAGCAGGTCGATGCCCTCGAACGTCTGCTCCGGGGTGTCCGGGAAGACCTGGATGCCCAGCTCCCACTGCGGGAACGCGCCGGACTCGATCGCGTCGAACAGGTCGCGCCGGTGGAAGTCCGGGTCGACGCCCGCGATCATCTGCGCCTCCTCCCACAGCAGGGAGTGCACGCCGAGCTTCGGCTTCCAGTGGAACTTGGCCAGCGTGGACCGGCCTTCGGCGTTGACCAGCCGGAACGTGTGGACGCCGAAGCCCTCCATCGTCCGGTAGGACCGGGGCACGCCCCGGTCGGACATGTGCCACATCACGTGGTGCGTGGCCTCGGTGTGGGTGGAGACGAAGTCCCAGAACGTGTCGTGCGCGCTCTGGGCCTGCGGGATCTCCCGGTCGGGGTGCGGCTTGGCGGCGTGGATGATGTCGGGGAACTTGATGCCGTCCTGGATGAAGAACACCGGGATGTTGTTGGCCACCAGGTCGAAGTTGCCCTCGGAGGTGTAGAACTTCGTGGCGAAACCCCGGGTGTCACGCACCGTGTCGGCCGAGCCGCGGGAGCCCACCACGGTGGAGAACCGGGTGAAGACCGGCGTGGTCACGCCCTCCTGGAGGAAGGCGGCCTTGCACACCTGCGCGGCGGTGCCGTAGCCGACGAAGACGCCGTGCACGGCCGCGCCGCGCGCGTGCACCACTCGTTCGGGGATGCGTTCGTGGTCGAAGTGGGTGATCTTCTCGCGCAGGTGGTGGTCCTGGAGGAGCGTGGGGCCGCGCGACCCGGCCTTGAGCGAGTGGTCGGTGTCGTACAGGCGCGTGCCGGTCGACGTGGTGAGGTATTCGCCCTGTTGTTCCCGGACGTCGGCCGCGGCGCCGGTCTCCGCGCCGGTCGCGGTCCGGGTCTGCGGGGAGGCCTGGTCGGGTTTGCGCGGCAGCGGTCCCTGCGGCTCGTCCGGCGGGTCCAGCGGGGGCGGGGCGCTGCCCGGCGTGCCCGGCACCGGCGGGGTGACCAGGTCGGCCACCTTCTCCACGGCTTTGTCGAGCGCTTCCTTCACAGCCTTGGCCGGCTTGAACGCGTCCACTTCTCCTCCTCGTAGGCAGTCCCACGCCGACTACCCACGTCGGGACGACCTACACGCCGGAACCTCCGTCGGGTGTCAGAGGGCGAGCAGGCCCGCCTTGGTCGGCCGGAAGCCGCAGGCGTCGGAGTAGAACGGTTCGAGGTGGTCGTCGTAGTCGACGTGCAGCCACTCGCACCCGGCGGCCCGTGCGCCTTCCGCCGCCGCGGCGACCAGGCGTTGCCCGACGCCCTGCCCGCGTTCGGCCGCGGTGACGAGGGTGTCGAGGATGAAGGCGTGGATCGCGCCGTCCCAGGCGACGTTGACGAACCCGATCAGGTCGTCGCCGCGACGGGCCGTGACCCAGCCCACGCTGTGCCGGGTGACCTGACCCCACCAGTCGTCGTCCAGGGGTCGGTGGTCGAAGCCTTCCGCGTGCAGTGCGTTGACCTCGGCGTTGTCGAACCGGCCGCGCCACTCGTAGCTGATCATCGGGAAAGCCTACGGAGGCTTCCCACCGCAGTCCCGGGCATTTCGTGGGGTGCGCCGGTTCACCCGTCCGGCATCGGACCCCGGTCCGACCCCCAACGCCGGACCCCAGGCCGATCCCCCGGGGCCTGACGAATGCGACCGTCTCCCCCATGACCCACCACCACACCTTCCCGGGCCGCTGGATCGGCGCGGGCACGCTGATCCTCGGTCCGCTGCTCCTGCTGGCGGGCACGCTCTTGCGCCGGCCGTTCGACTTCTCCTTCCCCCGGCAGTTGGCGGCCGTGGCGTCGGACCCGGCCCTGATGACGGCCGCGCACACGGCGGTGACGGCCGGGAACGTGCTGCTGGCGTTCGCCGTGATCACGCTCGCCCACCGGATCGGGAGATCCAGACCGGTGCTCGCCTCCTGGGCCGCCACGCTCGTGGTGGTGGGCCTGTTCGAGCGCACGTTCCACGCGGGCATCGACCAGGCCGCGCACGGTCTGGTGCGCCGGGAGGGCGTGGCCAGGGCGACCGAGCTGGTGAGCGCGTCGTACCAGGAGTTACACCTGTTCAGCTTCCTGTCGTTCACCATCGTGGCCGGCTGGCCGGTGCTGGCCTACGCCGCGTACCGGACCGGCGCCCTGGGCCGGGTCCGCGCCGTGGCGCTCGCCGCGACCTGCGCGCTGCCACTGGGCGTGCTGAAGGGCACCGAGATCACGTCCGTGATCGCCGTGACCGGCCTCTGCGTCGCCCTGATCCCGAGCGGCGTGCAACTACTCCGAACCGGACCACCACCAACCCGCAACGCGATCCTGCTGACCGCCACCACCGTCCCCGCCCTCGCCGCGCTGGCCTACGTGAGCACCCTGGGCTGACCGAACCCCAACCCGCACGACCCGACCAACCGACGATCCGCCCGGCAACGCGTCCCGGCCGCCGAGCCATAGGGCCTCTGCTCAGACTGAGTGCGCGGTCCGCTTGTGATCTTGGGTTGTGGTGCGCAGGCACGAGTTGACCGACGAGCAGTGGCGGGCGATCGAGCCGCTGCCCCCTCGGGCGCGACAATCCTTCCGCTGTCGGTCGTGCCGACCGGCGGCAACGTCAACGACCGCGCCCACTTCCCCAGGGGTCACGGCCGGCATCGGGTTCCGGCGACCAGACCGGCACGGGTCGACCGTCAGCCCGATGCCGGCGCAAGCCCCGTCGCCGCCGAGCCCGACACGAGTGGTGCCCCACCGCTCCGTCCTCGTCACCGACGAACGCACCGGCGACTGGAACCGCTCCCAAAACGATCCGTCGCCCCGGCGCGGACTTCGTTGGCTCACACCGGTCTCGTCCTCGGCCGGGTCGGGCCGCTTACCGGGCTCGGCCTTCGGCATGAACGGTGGTCAGGGAGCGGACCGGCGTGGTGAACGAGCCGGCACGGGGCCGGAAGTTCACGATCAGCGCCTCGGCGAGGGTGGCGCACGGGGCGATCTCGCGGGCCAGGCCGCTGATCTCCAACGGTCGCAGGACGTGCCGGTGGGCGGCGACGACGCGCAGTTGCACGCCGGCCGCGAGGGCCGCGCGGTGGCCCCGGTGGAGTTCGTTCAGGCCGGCGGCGGCGAAGAAGTCGACCCCGGTCAGGTCCACCACGACCGGTGCGGGCGGGGTGGCCAGGGCCAGGCTGACCGCGATCTCCTGTGCCAGCTCGCGGACCGTCAACGCGTCCACCTCACCGGCGACGCGCACCACGACGGCATAGCCGTGCACGTGACGTTCCACCCGGAACGGGCGGCCGAACGGTTCTGTTCTCAAGGCCCGCAGCCTCCTCGAGGTCGAAGAAGGCAGTGGCTGCTGGCTCAACCGGCTGCGTCCCACGACCGTACCCGCACCTGCCGAAATCCGCAGCAGCTCACACCCCGCCCCGGTTGCCGCCGCGCCACGACGGCATTTCCATGGATTGGGGGACGGCGCAGCCCCTCCCCGGTGGTCTCGCCGGTTAAGAAGCAGCCGGCGAGGCCATCACACGACGCGTCGAGATGGCGAGCCGGTGGACACCGCCACCGGCCACCTGCACGTGCCGCCTTCCGAGAACCACTCGCGTTCCACCCGGCGCGGCGGAGCGATGGCCCACCGGCGCGCCCCGGGCCGCCGCTCGACCACCCGCCGACACATCCCACCCGACCCTGCACGATGTCCGTCCGACGCACCGCGGCCTCGTGCAGGAACCGGTGCCGACGTCGGCTGCCGGCCCACGCCGACCGGACCGGCTGAACGCCCTCGGCAGCGCCGGCGAGGGCGGCGGACCGCGTCAGTCGCCGGTGGCCAGGCCCTCGAAGTAGACCTTCTGCGAGGGGTAGTAGTCGTCGAACGACGGCAGCGGCGTGCCGGAGCGTGACGCGACCAGCATGTCCAGGTAGTACTCCCAGCCCGGCCCGACCTCGCCGATGCCCTCCTCGGTCGACAGGTGGTGCACCAGCCGCAACTCGGTGTCGCCGTCCACTTCGGACAGGAGCAGTTCGAGCCGCCAGGTGCCCGCCTCGTCCACCATGGACAACGCCAGCCGCCGGGGCGGGTCGCAGGCGTCGATGCGCAGTTCCATCCACGGCTCCTGCTCCTCGAACAGCATCTGCACCTTCACCGTGCGGCCGGGCGCGGCGTCGCCTTCCCACGGGCCGAACCACCTCGCGGTGCGCTCCGGCTCGGTCAGGCTCGCCCACACGTCGTCGGCGAGGGCGCGGAACGTCCGGGTGAGCACCAGGTCGCTGCCCGCTTCCGTGCGGATCAGGCGGCCGGTGGGGATCGGGGTCATGCCGTGTTCTCCTTCGGTTCGTCGGCTCGGCGTTCCCGCCGGGTGCGGTAGACCTCGGTCTCCAGCGCGTCGAGGTGGTGCGCCCACCCACGGGGCCGCTCCGCGCCGCCGCCGGCCCCGGCTCGACCCGGTTCCCCCTCGGCCGCCCCGGTGCCGACCGGTCGGGTCACGCTCGGCCCGGTGCCAAGCGGCCGGGTCACGCTCGGCCCGGTGCCGGTACCCGGGCGCGGGGGGTCGGCGGGCGCGGGGGGGGGGTGGAAACGGGGGTGGGCGGAGAGCGGTTCGGGGGGGATAGGAGAC
>NZ_JBHYXZ010000172.1:5952-16863 GCF_042752395.1 Actinosynnema sp. NPDC059335
CGGCCCCCGGGGGGCCCCCGGGTGGGGCCCCGGCGGCCCGGGGCCACCGCGGCGGGGACCCGCGGGGCGGGGGGCGGGCCCGGGGCCGAGCGGGGTCGGCGTGCGCGGTCGCGGTGTCCAGCGTGGGTTCGGCGTCGAGCGTTCCGGCGGTGATCGACGCGGTGCCGGTCCCGGCCCGCACGGGCTCGCGGTCAGCAGTCCCGGCGGCGATCAGTCCGGCGTCATTCGGCCCGGCGGCACTCGGCCCGGCGGCGGTCGGCCCGGTGGCGGTCGTGACGGTGCCGGGGTCGACGAAGGTGGCGAGCCAGCGGGCCAGCGGGGTCAGGCGCGAGGTGTCGAGCAGGTAGAAGCGCTGCCTGCCCACCAGCTCGTCACGCACCAGGCCGCTCTCCCGCAGCACCCGCAGGTGTCGGCTCACGGCGGGACGGCTGATCGCGAACCGGTCGGCGATCCGCCCGGCCGACAGCCGCCCGTCGGCGCGCAGCATCTCCATGATCTCGCGCCGCACGGGGTCGGCGATAGCGCCCGCCACCTCGTCCACGGGCGGAAGCGTAACCACCTGGTTACAGGTTAGGCAATGCCCTCCAGGAACGCGACGAGCGCCCGCCGGTAGGGCTCGACCGTGGTCAGGTCGGCGTACTCGTCCGGCCCGTGCTGCCCGTCGCCGCCGACACCGAAGATCACCGCGTCGATCCCCCGCTGGAAGTAGAACCGCGAGTCGGCCGCGCCGTGCTTGCGCAGCAGCTCCCCCGAGTAGCCCTGCTCCCGCGCGGCGCGTTGCAGTGCCCGCAGGTCGGGCCCGTCGAGGTCGGCCCGGTGCGGCGGCTCGACGTGGTCCACCTCGACCGTGACGCCGGGCGGGCACAGGGCGGCGAAGTGGGCGGCGACCTCGTCGGGCGTGCGGCCGGTGAAGTCGGTGTCCTCGGGCGGGAACCGGACGTCCAGCCACGCGGTCGCGTCGGCGGGCACCTGGTTGAGGGCCTGGTTGCCGGTCTCGACGCGGGCGACGTTGACCGTGGTCCGCCACTCCTCCCCGGTCGCCACCGGGTACGCGGCCAGCACGGCGTCCACGGCCCGCACCAGCTTCACCACCGCGTTGTCGCCGAGCCACTGGTACGCGCTGTGCGCGGCCCGCCCGGTCGCGTGCAGCCGCACGGCGGCCAGCCCTTTCGACTCGGCCACCACGCGCAGGGCGCTGTGCTCGCCGATCACCACGAACGACGCCGTCACGCCCTGGTCGAGCTGGTGCCGGGTGCCGTGCCGGCCGCCGACCTCCTCGTCGGTCACGAGCTGGAGCCCGATCGGGTACGGCAGCCGGGTGGCCGTGTCGCGGAACACCGAGGCCATGACCAGCGCGGACAGCTTCATGTCCTGCGCGCCGCGGCCGATGAGCCGGTCGCCGTCGCGGCGGGGCCGGAACTGCTCGTCCGTGCCGGGGACCACGTCCAGGTGGGCGTTGAGGAGCACCCGGAAGTGCGGGCGGTGCTCGCCGGGGTAGACGAGCGCGCTGGGCTTGCCGCCCGCCTCGAACCGCTCCACGGTGAAGCCGGGGCCGACGAGGTCGAGCACGAACTCCAGCGCGCGGCGCAGGTCGTCGGGCCGGTCGGCGGTCGAGCGGATGCCGAGCAGCCGCTCGGTCGACGGCAGCAGGTCCATCCCGTCATCGTGCCCGGACCGCGCGCCCGGCGGGCGGAGCGGATCAGGGCGCGTCGTGGATCGCCTGTTCCGCGCCCTCCACCGCGGCGGGGCACCGCGGGCGGACGCGCAGTTCGAGGATCGCGACCACCAGGGCCGCCGCCACCGCGATCGTCGCGCTGCCCACCGCGACCGACACCGCCACCGGGAAGTCCCGGTCCGAGGCGCTGAGCACGGTGTAGAACACGCCGGTCAGCGCCGCCGTGCCGATCGCGGAGCCGATGCGCTGACCGGTCTGCAACGCGCCGCCCGCCGCGCCGGCCATCGCCACGGGCACGTGCCGCAACGTCAGCGTGGTGTTCGGCGAGATCACCCACCCGCCGCCGATGCCCGCGACCAACAAGGCGGGGGCGACCGCCCACCCGGCCGCGTGCGCCGGCGCGAGCCGCAGCACCAGGGCCGTCACGCCGAGCCCGACCACCACCATGCTCAACCCGGTGACGGTCAGCTTGCGGCCCCAGCGCTCCACCAGCCGCCCGCCGATCACCGCGGACGCCGCGGACCCCACCGCGAACGGCGTCACGGCCAGCCCCGACTGCAGCGGCGTGTAGCCGAGCCCGGTCTGGAAGTACAGCGCGAACACCAGCCAGATGCCGGCGAAGCCGATGAAGTACACCGTCCCGAGCAGCGCGCCCGTGCCGTAACCGGGGGTGCCGGTGAACAGGGAGACGTCCAGCAGGGGGCTGCGGCCGCGCGCGGCGACCTGCCGCTCCCACCGCACGAACAGCACCAGCAGCGCCGCGCCGAGCCCGAACAGCCACCACAGCTCGCGCAGCCCGCCCGCCTCGGCGAGCACGAGCGGCAGCATCACCGCCAGCACGCCCGCGCCGAGCAGGGCCGCGCCGACGAGGTCGAGGTGCCCGCGACGCCGGCCGCGGGCGCGCGGCAGCAGCCGGGCGGCGAGCACCAGCGCGGCCAGGCCGATCGGCACGTTGACGTAGAAGATCCACCGCCAGCCGTCGTCCTCGCCCGCCAGGGCCAGGATCGCGCCGCCGACCACCGGGCCCACGGCCGTGGAGATGCCGACGGTCGAGCCGAAGAACCCGAACGCGCGACCGCGTTCCGCGCCCCGGAACAGCTGCTGGATGAGCGCCGAGTTCTGCGGGGCCAGGGCGCCGGCCGTGACGCCCTGGGCGAGCCGCGCCACGATCAGCACCTCGGTCGTCGGCGCGAGCCCGGCCAACGCGCTGCACAGCACGAACCCGCCCAGCGCGACCAGGAACATGGTCCGTCGCCCGATCGCGTCACCGAGGCGTCCGGCGGGCACCAGGGCCAAGCCGAACGCGAGCGCGTACCCCGAGACGACCCACTGCACGCCCGCCGGCGTGGTGCCGAGGCCGTGCTGGATGGACGGCAGGGCGACCGACACGATGCTGACGTCGAGCAGGCTCATGAACCCTGCGACGAGCGTGACGGTGAGGGCCTTCCACCGCCGCGGGTCGGGTTGGTACGTGCCGGTCACCACCCATTCCTACCCGCCGCCGCGATCAACCGCACGACAGCGCGTGTGGCGGGGGCGGCAGTGGATACCCCAGGGCCATGGACGTGGAGCCCGATCGCCTGACGGATGAGGACCTGCGCCGGTTCGTGCTGGACCGGCTCGCCGAGGACGAGGAACGGCTGGCGCGCGAGGAGCTGCCGCTGCTGGACGAGGCCGAACGGCGCGGGCGGCTGCGGATCCTGCGCTCCGACGACGGGCGGGAGCTGTTGCTCGTGCCCGGCGACACGCAGTCCCTCGGCGACCGCGAGCCCGTGCGGTTCGACGAGAAGGCGCGGTGGCTGCGCCGCGAGGTGGCGGGCACGTCCGACCGGTCCCTGCTCCAACTGCTGGCCACCGCCTACGACACCCACCACGGCTGGCAGGAGGAGTGGCGGACGTGTCCGGCGCCGGTCACCCCGACGACGACCTGCCGCCTCCCGCACCGCCGCGCAGCGCGTTGACGCTGCGGCTGTGGCTGGCCGGGTTCGGCGTGGTCTTCAACGGGGTCGCGGCGTGGCTGTGCGTCCGGGCGGACCTGACGTGGCTCGCGGTGCTGCTGGGCGTGCTCGCGGTCGTCCTGGTCGTGGACTTCGCCTGGGTCGTGCACCGCAAGCGGCGCGGCGACCCCGGGTGAGCCGGACGGGTCAGCGGGTCATCGCCGGCCGGGACGCGCGCGGCGTCGGCACGTCGCCGCGGTCGCCCAGGTTGGGCCACAGCAGGTCCTGGGACTCGGCCACGTCGATCGAGTCGTCCGGCAGCACGCCGTCGGTGTCCTTGAGCCGGACCAGGGCGTCCTCGATGGCCGCGTGCGCGGCGAACAGGCACGGCGTGCTGTAGATCGCGACGTCCACGCCCAGGTCGGTCAGCTCGCGCAGCGACAGCCGGGGCGACTTGCCACCGGCGATCTGGTTGAACAGCAGCGGCTTGTCGCCCATCGCCCGCCGCACCCGGCGGATCACGTCGACCGACGGCATGCCCTCGACCAGCACCACGTCGGCGTCCGTCGCGGCGAACGCGGCCGCGCGGCGCAGCACCTCGTCCTCCCCCGTGGCGTCGGTCCGCGCCACCACGACCAGGTCCCGCCGGGTCGCGAGCACCAGGTCGAGCTTCTCGAGGTACTGCTCCAGCGGCAGCACCCGCTTGCCCTCGACGTGCCCGCACCGGCGCGGCCGCTGCTGGTCCTCCAGCACCACGCCGGACGCGCCGACCTGCTCCAGCGCGCGCACCACCTGGCCCGCCACCTCGGGGTCGGTGTACCCGTCGTCGATGTCGACCAGCAGGTGCCGCCGGGGCAGCGCCAACCGCAGCCGCTGCACGAACCCGACCACGTCGGGCCAGGCGATGAAGCCGACGTCGGGCAGGCCGTAGTGCGAGGCGGAGAAGCCGAACCCGGAGACGAACAGCCCGTCGTAGTGCCGGGCCGCGATCGACGCCGACAGCATGTCGAACACGCCGATCAAGGGGGTCGTGCCGGGTGCCGCGATCGCCTCGCGCAGCGCCTCGCCGTGAGCCATGCGACGAACCTAGGTGCGCGTGCCCGACGGGTCGAGATATCGGAAGGATGAGATCGACTCGCGCCGCCGGGAGCCGCCGCCGGCTCGGACCCGCACGCCGAGCCCCGGCCTTCCCGGATGGCTCCGGGGGTCCGGTCGCCTGTCACGGACGTCGGCCGGCTCCGATCAGCGCGGCTCGCGGCCGGTGCGGCGGATCATGTTCTTGATGTGGTCCAGGGTCGGTCCCCGGTCGTTCACCAGCTCGCGCTGGTTGTTGAAGTTCCACGCGAACAGGCCGAGGCGGTTGAGCTCGGCGATCGACTCGTCGTTCAGCAGCAGCCGGACGTCCATGTCGAGGACCTCGCCGGCGGTCTCCTTGTACGCGGCCACCATGACCTTGCCGTACTCGCCGAGCACGCGGATGCTCTGCCGCACCTGGTAGACGTTGCCGTAGGGCTGCTTGGCCACCACCGCCTGGTAGTCCGACGCCCGCAGCGAGCGGGCGAAGTGGGAGAACATGGACCGGCCGCCGCCGTTCTCCGGGTCGTCGTCCTCCACCTGGTAGCCGTCCCAGCCGAGCGCCACCCGGGCGTTCGGGGCCGTCTCCTTGATGATCCGCCGCACGTCGAGGTAGCTGTCCTGCAACGCCTCGTAGTAAGCGGGGCTGGCGCCGTACGCGCCGTCCTCGCACGCCATCTTGTTGACCTCGTTGAACACCGTGACGTACAGCGGCGGGTCGTCGGCCTTGCCGGCGAAGATGCCCGCGAGCGCGCGCATGTCCTCGCCGAACGCGGGGGACAGCGGGTAGGCACGTCCGCAGCCGGGGCCGTACTTGCCGTCGACGGGCACTTCGGGGTCGTCGATCTCCCAGTCCGCCACGATCACGTGCAGGGCGTACCCCCGGGCATAGGCGTCGGGCACCTCCTTGTCCCGCCACGCCGCCATGGTCCGCAGATCGCTGGGCTTGTGGTAGTTGGTGGTGAGCATGGTGACCGGCGTCTCCCGCACGAACTCGGACTCCAACGCCGTGCCGATCTGGTCGCCGATGCCGTACACGAGCGTGCCGGGCGGCGCGGCGGCGGCGCTGCCCGCCGGACTCCCGGACCCCGACAGCGTGGCCCCGAGCACCGCCACCAGCGCCGCGGCCGCACCCGCGGTCGTCAGCGCGTGCTTCGACAGCCCGCGCGACGCCCCGAGCAGGCGCGCCACCCTCTCCGCGCCGGGCCGGCGGGCCGGGTCCGGGTCGGTCAGCGCGGCCACGACGCGCGCCATGCGCTTGTCGATCCGCCCCTCGGCCGCGGCCGACAACGTCACGCCGAGCGAGTACATGTCCGCCGCCGGGGTGGCGCGCTGTCCCCGCAGCACCTCGGGGGCCAGGTAGCCGGCCGTGCCCGCGGTCTTCGCGCTGCCGGTCAGGGTCACCTCGTCCCACATCGCGACGCCCAGGTCGGCGAGCTTGGCCGTGCCGTCCGCGGTGACGAGGACGTTGGCGAGCGTGATGTCGCGGTGCACCATGCCCTTGGCGTGCATGGCGGCCAACGCGGTGGCGACCTGCGCGCCGATCCGGGCCGCCAGGTCGGGGGCGACCGGGCCGTCGGTCCGGCAGATCTCGGCGAGGCTGCGGGCGGGCAGGTACTCCATGACGAGCCAGCGCGTGCCGCCGTCGACGACGGTGTCGAAGACCGAGATCACGTTGGCGTGGTGCAGCCCGGCCCCGATCCGCGCCTCACGACGGGTCGCCTCGCCGTCCCCCGTCGTGGCCAGCTTGAGCGCCACGACCCGGCGCAACTCGAGGTCGGTGGCCCGCCAGACCTCCCCCATGCCGCCCGCGCCGACGACCGCGTCGAGCCGGTACCGACCCGCGATCACGTCATTGTTACGCACCGACCCAGCCTAATGACCGTGCGGAGTCGCCCGTGACGCGCACGACCCGGTGGGTCCGCGCGGACGCGCCGAGCCCTCCCCCGACAACCCCTTTCCCCATTACCCGCACCCCGGTAAAGCGCCTTCGGAATAACCGCGCGGAAGCATTCCCGCTTACCCGGAATGAGCGTCCGACACCACATATGTGAACCGGTCCGCCGAATTGGACGACCACATATGTGAACCCCGGACCCCGATCGTCGCCGGCCGTTGACACGACGGAAACATGCGCTACGGTGCGACCAGGAAGCGCTTTCCCGAAAACCCCCTGCACTCACCCTCATACGGGAGAGGAAATAGCCATGCCCACACTCGTCGGGACCAGGCGCGCCCTGCTGAAGGCCGTCGTGGCCGCCACCCTCGCCACGACCGCCGTCACGGTGCCCGCCACCACGCCGGCACTGGCCGCGACCACCGCGGACGGGTTCGCCTCGGTGCACGCGCTGGGGCAGAACGGCACCACCGGGGGCGCGGGCGGCGCCGTGGTCACCGCCACCACCACCGCCGGGTTCCTCGACTACATCGCCCGGCCCGAACCCCTGGTCGTGCAGGTCAGCGGCACCATCACGCTGCCGACCGGCACCAGTGACGGCATGCACGACGTCGCCTCCGACAAGACGATCGTCGGCCTGGGCGCGAACGCCCGACTCGTCGGCGGCGGCCTCAACATCGGCCTGCCGGTCAACGACGAGGTCACCTCTCCCCCGGCCAACGCCGTGCACAACGTCATCATCCGCAACCTGGCGATCACCGGGGCCACCGACGACCTCGTCAACGTCCAGATGTTCAGCCACCACATCTGGATCGACCACAACGACTTCTCCAACGGCGACGACGGCGCGGTCGACATCAAACGCGGCAGCGACTACGTCACCGTCTCCTGGAACAGGTTCCACGACCACGACAAGACGCTGCTGCTCGGCCACGACGACGACAACGGCGCGCAGGACATCGGCCGGCTCCGCGTCACCTACCACCACAACCACTTCGACGGCTCCGACCAGCGCAACCCGCGCGTCCGCTTCGGCGAGTCCGTGCACGTCTACAACAACTACTACCGCGACAACAGCTACGGTGTCGTCTCCGCGATGAACGCGGGCGTCGTGCTGGAGGGCAACTACTTCTCCAGCGTCAACAACCCCGGCCGCGTCGACTTCAGCGGCGACCTCGGCCGGATGGTCGCCCGCGACAACATCCTCGTGGACTGCAACCACGAGATCGAGGTCCGCGGCTCCGTGGCCGAACCGCGCACCTACTACGCCTACACCCCGCACCGCGCCGCCGACGTCCCCACGATCGTGCCCGCCGGCGCGGGCGCCGGTCGCCTCTGACAGGAGCACCCACCATGAGCGACATCAGCAGGCGCGGCCTCCTCGCGGGCGCCGCCGCTACCGCCCTCACCGCCGTCACCGCACGGGCCGCCGCCGCGCGCCCCACCACGACCAACCCCGTGTGGGCGGCCCCGTTCGCCACCGCCGACGGGTTCGCCGGCACCAACACCCTCGGCCAGAACGGCACCACCGGCGGCCTCGGCGGACCCGTGGTCACCGTGCGCGACACCGACACGTTCCTGGACTACTGCGACCGCAACGAGCCCTACGTCATCCAGGTCGACGGCATCATGACGTTCAGCAGCAAGCAGGGCCTGCGCTCCAACAAGACCGTCATCGGCCTGCCCGGGGCCGAGATCCGCGGCGGCGGCCTGGACATGTACCGCAGGCAGAACGTCATCATCCGCAACCTCAAGTTCACCGGCGCGGACGACGACGCCATCAGCATCCAGCAGTCCTCCCACCACATCTGGATCGACCACTGCGACCTCGGCGGCGGCGCGGACGGCCTGATCGACATCGTCCGCGGCGCGGACTTCATCACCGTGTCCTGGAACCACTTCCACGACCACAGCAAGACCGCGCTGCTCGGCCACTCCGACTCCAACGCGGGCCAGGACACCGGCAAGCTCCGCGTCACCTTCCACCACAACTTCTTCGACGGCACCGACCAGCGGCACCCGCGCGTCCGCTTCGGCGAACCCGTCCACGTCTACAACAACTACTTCCGCGACAACCGCCTCTACGGCGTCGCCTCCACCGAGAACGCGGGCGTGCTGGTCGAGGCCAACTACTTCGAGAACGTGCCGCACCCGATCTACTCCGGCTACGACGAGAGCGGACCCGGCCGCGTCGTCCAGCGCGACAACGTCTACGTCAACTCCGGCACGCCCCACACCCTGGGCTCCGTCGTCGAGCCGCGCACCTACTACGCCTACACCCCCGACAACCCGTCCACCCTGCCCACCACCGTCCCCGCCGGGGTCGGCGTCGGCCGGATCTGAGCCAGGAGGCACCCCCATGAGCCCCGTCAACCGACGCCGCCTGCTCGCCGGCACCGCGCTCGCCGCCGTCGCCGCCACCGTCCCCCGCGCCGCGTGGGCCGCGTCCGCCCTCGACGTCGCCGACGGCTTCGCCGGCGTGAACGCCCTGGGCCAGAACGGCACCACCGGCGGCGCGGGCGGCCAGGCCGTCACCGTCACCACCGCCGACGCCCTCGCCGACTACGTGGGCCGCAAGGAGCCCTACGTCATCTCGGTCTCCGGCCGGGTCGCCGTCGGCGACGACATGCTCACCGTCGTGGCGAACAAGACCATCGTGGGCGTCGGCCCGACCGCCGAGATCACCGGCGGCGGCCTCCAGCTCGGCTCCACCACCCGGCCCGGCAACAACGTCATCATCCGCAACCTGCGGTTCACCAACGCCTCGGACGACTCGATCAGCGTCACCAACTCCGCGCACCACGTGTGGATCGACCACTGCGACCTGTCCGACGGCTACGACGGCCTGCTCGACATCAAGCGCAACTCCGACTACGTCACCGTCTCGTGGAACCACTTCCACGACCACAGCAAGGCCGCGCTGCTCGGCCACTCCGACACCTACACCAGCGACCGCGGCAGGCTGCGCGTCACCTACCACCACAACTTCTTCGACGGCACCGACCAGCGCCACCCGCGCGTCCGCTTCGGCGAACCCGTCCACGTCTACAACAACTACTACCGCGGCAACTCGCTCTACGGCGTCGCCTCGACCATGGACGCCGGCGTCGTGGTCGAGGGCAACTACTTCGAGAACGTCGCCCACCCGATCCTGTCCGGCTACGACAAGAGCGGACCGGGCCGGGTGGTCGAGCGCAACAACGTCTACGCCGGCTCCGGCGCGCCGGAAACCCTCGGCGCCGTCGTGGAGCCGCGCACCTACTACGGCTACGCGCTGGACGACCCCGCCTCCGTGCCGCGCCTGGTCACGGCGGGCGCGGGCGTCGGCCGCGTCGGCCTGCCGACCGCCTGACCGGACGCGAACCGGGCCCCCGCCTGGAGCGGCGGGGGCCCGGGGACCTCGTCATCGCGACCTACTGGAAGACGACGTCGCTGCAGAAGTAGTACGACTGGTCCATGTGGCTGGCCTGCCAGATCACGAAGACCACGTGGCGGCCGGTGCGGCTGCCCGCGTTCACCGCGACCTGGTACTGACCGGCCGGCGCGTAGCGGCCGGTGGTCGCGACCAGGTCCAGGTGGTTCCAGCCCAACGGCGTCGTCGTCGCGTCGTAGCCCTGCTTCGTCACGTACACCCGCAGGTAGTCCGCGCCGTGCCGGGCCTGGTCGGTGACGGTGAGCGTGAACTGCCGCGGCTTCGTCACGGTCTTCCACGGGCCGGGGTTGTCCAGCGCCGCGTAGCGCGTGCCGCCGGTCCGCCCGCCGCTGCACAACTGGCCGTTCGGGATCACGCCCTGGTGGTTGCCCGCCACGTTCTCGCGGTACAAACCGTTCCAGTTCCACATCGCGTTGGTGTCGGCCTGCCACGCCTGCCAGCACATCGGGTCCTGCTGGGCCATCGTCGGGTTCTGGAAATCGCTGCCCCAACGCTGCCAGCAGCCGTAGTTGCGCGACGGCGGGTCGGTGGTCGACCCGTGCGCGTCGGCGATTCCGGTGAGCAGGCTCGCCATGAGTCCGGCGACCACCGCGAGCGTCGCGGCGGCCCGGCCGAGCAGGCTCTTGTTCGCAGGGATGGATCTGAGCGCCACTCTCTCCTCCTCGTTGAGGATGACCATGTTCGGCAATGTCCATGGGTGGGCTGGGAGCGCTCCCAAATCGCACTGTAACCAACCGTGCGCGGAAAGGGGAAGTGTTGTCCCCCAACCACTTCGCATTCGACGCGCATTCGACCGCAATTCGACAAACGCCCTCTCCGGACGACGTTTCACGAGGCGACCGGCGGCCGGGGACGACCTCGCCGCAGGTGCGGTCGGGCGTCGTGCGGACCCTGT
>NZ_JBHYXZ010000173.1:0-16711 GCF_042752395.1 Actinosynnema sp. NPDC059335
CACCCCCCCACCCCCGCCCGCGGGTTCCTCACCCCCCACACCCCCCCCCCCGCGGCCCCCCCCCCCCCCGGGGGGGGGGGGGGGGGGGGGGGGGGGGCCCCCCCCCGCGCCGGTCGCGGGGCCGCCCGTCACGTGCGCGTCAGTACACGTAGCACTCCGTGCTGCTGCCCGTGAAACCCGCCGCGCGCACGTCGGCCGCGACCCGCGTGCCGGCGAACCGGCGCTCGACCTCGGCGCGCTCGGCCGCGTTCGGCAGGTCGTTGGTGCACGACACCGGGGCGCTGGAGCCCGACATCAGGTCGGAGCACAGGCCGGTGCGCCGGTCCGGCAGACCCAGGATGTGCCCGATCTCGTGCGTGGAGATCCGGGGCCGGTAGTAGCCCTGCTGCACGGCCTGCCGTCCCATGTAGACGGTGCCGTTGCCGAGCGACGTCACGTAGGCCCGGGGCCAGCCGTTGTCCGCCAGGATCCGGATGTTGACCCCCGAGGTGGAGGTGCGCCGGGCCAGCTTGACGTTGGACACCGAGTTGTTCCAGTTCGTCGCGGCGCGGTCCCAGTCCGCGGCGAACTCCTGGGCCTGGCTCACGTCGTAGTACAGGGTGCGCGCGAGGGCCTGCGGCTCCGCCGACGCGGCGGGCGCGGCCACCGCGACCAGCGGCAGCATCAGGCCCAGCACGCCGACCAGGACGCCGACGGCCTTTCGTACGAGCATGGTGGTCTCCTTGGGGTACAGGGAAGGGAACCGCGTGACAGGGGTGGTTCCCCGTCACCCAACGAACCAGCCGTGGCCGGTCGTCACCAGCGCCATACGTAGGGTTGTTCGGCGCGCCGCGCCGGTGCGCGATGACCCGAACAGCCGCTGCGGGCGGCAGGGGCGGCCAGTAGCCTCGGCGCACGATCCACCGCCGACCCCGCCCACGACGCGTCGGGGCACCGTCGACCGCGGCCCGGGACGTCGAGGGGCGACGAAGGGGAACACCATGCCCGTCGACGATCCCGCGAGACCGCGCGCGGTCCGCGGACGCCTGCTGAGAACCGTGGCGGCCACCGTGCTGGCGGCCGCCACCGCGTTCGGCGGCACACCCGCCCGGGCGCAGGACGCCCCCGCGACCCCACCGACCGAAACCGCCGCCGCCATACCGGAAACGCCGACCGAACCGCCCGCCGAACAGCCCGCAGAACCGTCCACCGCACCGCCCGCCGAGCAGCCCGCCGCACCGCCCGCCGGGAACCCCGTCGAGCCCGGCGACACCGCGCAGACCCCGGCCCCGGCAGAGCCCGCCGCGCCCACGAGCCCTCCCGCCGCCGAACCCCCGGCCCGCGACGCCGTCGAGCACGTCGGTGACACAACGGCGGAGGCAGTCGACCGCGGCACCGCCACGGGCGTCCTGCTCCACTACTCGGAGGAGTACCCGGGACGACCGCTGGCCGGCGTCCGACTGCTCGCGCTCGACTCGCGGGGCAACGTGGTCGCCGAGTGGGTGTCGGGCTCGGACGGCGCGTGGCGGTTCGCCAACCTGCCGGTGGGCGAGTACGACGTGCTGGTGCCGGGCCCGTACCGCGCCCGCGACGGCGGCGACCGCTTCCGCGTGCCGGTCGTCGCGGGCGCTCCGACGTCCTCGGTCCTCGCGGTGGTCGACGGACCGGTCGTGGAGCCGCCGGCGTTCGCGCCGGACGTGCGGGTGAGCGCGTCGTTCGACCGGTCGTCCTACGACATCGAGGACCCGGTCACGGCCACCATCACGCTCGTCAACGCCGGCGCCGTCGCCGCGTACGCGCGGCTCGAATCGGAGTGGGTCGAGAACGGGTTCGCCTACGACCCCGCGCAGTGGGGCGACCTGGGCGCGGGCCTCGGCGACTACCTCGAACCCGGCGAGGAGCGCACCGTCACCCTCGTCGGCAACGCGCGCTCGACGCGGGACGGGGTCGTGCGGATGAAGGGGCGGATCGCCGTCGTCGGCGACGCCGACCCCACCGACAACGAGTTCGACCTCAGCGCCGCGGTGACCCACCGGACCGGGGACGTGGTCGCCGTCGTCTACGGCGACCGCGACGGCGACGGCGCGTTCGACGCCGGCGAGGCGCTGCCGAACGTGACGATCACGTTCGAGGGCGGCCTCCCGCCCCGGTCGGTCACCGGCGTGACCGGCCCCGACGGCACGTACCGGCTGGAGGACGCGCCCGCGGGCGTCTACGCGGTGCGGACCACCGACGAGCACACCGGGTGGGTCAGCCACGTCGCGACCGAACTGGTCGTGACCGGCGACCGGGAGACGACCGCGCACTTCCGCATGGAACGGCCGTTGTCGGACCGGCTGCACGCCTCCGCGGCGTTCGACCGGGAGACCTACGCCAGGAACGACCCGGTGCGGATCACGATCACGCTGTCGAACTCGGGTGACGCGCCGGTCCTGGCCAAGGCGTTCTGCTACGGCGGGATTTCCCCGGCGATCCACAACGGGCCGGCCTGGGGGCCGCTCGCCGACGGCGGGCCCGGTGTCGAGGTCGCGCCGGGTGAGACCCGGGTGGTCACCGTCCACGATTCGGTGCCCCGACGGGCGGACGACAACGGCCTGTTCAGCGTCGGGTGCAGTTTCGGCCCGGAGTACCGGGTCGGCCTGCCGTCGGCCTTCGCGGTGGCGCGGGTGCCCGGTGTGACGTGGGTGGTGTTCGGTCGCGCGGTCACCGGCGGCGGGACCCGGCCGCCGGGTATCCCCGGCGTGGAGCTGGTGTTGCTCGACTGGATCACCGGGAAGCCGGTGGCGCGCACGGTCACCGGTCCCCGGGGCGACTACGAGTTCCGCGATCTCCCGGTCGGCCACTACACGCCGGTGCTGGTCGGTCCGTGGCGGTTCGAATCGGTCGGAGGCGGGATCCCGTACCTCCCGGTGCGGCGCGGCCACGCGCGCCCGCTGGACCTCTACTTCGTGCCCGGCCCCGAGGTGCCCGACCCGGGAGCGCCGCCGACCGGACCCGGCGACCCCGATCCCGGCCCGCCCGCCGGCGGTCCGTCCGGTGACGGCCCGACGGGCGGTGGCGCCGCCACCGGGTCCGACCGCCTGGCCGACACCGGCGCGGGCGTGGCCGGGCTCGGCCTGGCGGCCCTGCTGCTCCTGGCCGCCGGCGTCGGCACGCGAACAGCGGGACGTCGCCGAACCGCGTGACCGAAGAGGCCCGGTGCCCGCCGGGCCTCTTTCGCGCCCAGTCGAATAGTTGACTCTGACTATCCGGTGTTGGATAGTCAGGACTGACTAGGAGGTGGGCGTGGCGTCCAAGCGGAAGGTGGGCAACCTGCTCGGGTTGGCGGTGCTCGGCTACCTGGTGCGCGGACCGATGCACCCGTACGAGCTGAGCCGGCTCATGCGGGCGCACGGGGACGACCGCAGCATCAAGTTCACCCACGGCTCGCTCTACATGGTGTTCGGCCAGCTCGCGAAGGCCGGGTTCATCGTGGCGCACGAGACGTCCCGCGAAGGGCAGCGGCCGGAGCGGACGGTCTACGCGCTGACCGACGCCGGCCGTGCGGAGCTGCGGGACTGGATGCGCGAGCTGGTGGCCGAGCCGGCGCACGAGCACCCGCGGTTCGTCGCGGCGCTGTCGCTGATCGCGGCGCTGCACCCGGACGAGGTCGCCGCACTCCTGCGCGACCGGCTGGAGGGCTTGCGCCGGCAGGCGGCGGAGGCCGAGGCGATCATCGCCGGCGCCGACGCGCACCCGCTGTTCCTCGTGGAGGAGGAGTACCGGGTCGCCCTGCTGACCGCCGAAATGGCGTTCGTCCGGCACTTCCTGGCGCGGATCGAGGACTGGCGCCCGCTGTGGGCGGGCTTCCACGAGGGGGAGAGATGAAGGCGACCGTGATCGGCGGCGGCATCGGCGGGCCCGTCGCCGCGATGGCACTGCGCAAGGCCGGGATCGAGGCGAGCGTCCACGAGCGGTACGACCGCACGGCCGACGGTTCCGGCGGCGCGTTGAGCATCGCGCCCAACGGGCTGCAGGCGTTGGAGGTACTGGGCCTGGCCGACGCCGTGCGCGAGGTCGGCACGCCGATGACCGCGATGGAGCTGCAGAGCTGGACCGGCCGCACGCTCGGCCGGTTCGGCGGCGAACCGCCCCAGCTGCTGGTGTGGCGCTCGGACCTGTACCGCGTGCTGCGCGACGAGGCCGCCCGGCGCGGCATCGCCGTCGAGCACGGCAAGGAGCTGGTCGACGCCGCGGACCGCGGCACCCACGTCACCGCGCGCTTCGCCGACGGCACGGAGGCGGCCTCGGACCTGCTGGTCGGCGCGGACGGCATCCGGTCGACCGTGCGCCGGATCATCGACCCGGCCGCGCCCGGACCGCGCTACGCCGGCCTGCTCGGCTTCGGCGCGCGGCTGGCGCGCACCGGCGAACCGCCGACCGGCGGCGCGATGCGGCTCGTGTCGGGCAAGCGCGCGTTCTTCGGCTACCAGGTGCACGCCGACGGCTCCGGCGGCTGGTTCGCGAACCTGCCCCGCAAGACCCCGCTGACCACGGCCGAGGCGCGGGCCACGGACCCGGGGCGGTGGCTGGAGGTGCTGGGCGAGGCGTTCGCCGCCGACCGCACCCCGGCCGCGCGGCTGGTCGCCGCCACCGACCCGGCCGACCTCGTGGTCACCGGCGCGCTGGAGGACGTGCCGCGCGTGCCGCGGTGGAGCCGGGGCAGGATGGTGCTGGTCGGCGACGCCGCGCACGCCACGTCGCCGAGTTCGGGCCAGGGCGCGTCGCTGGCGTTCGAGAGCGCCGTCCAGCTGGCCCGCTGCCTGCGCGACCTGCCGCACGAGGAGGCGTTCCGGGCCTACGAGCGGCTGCGCCGGGACCGGGTCGAGCGGATCATCGCCCAGGCCGCGCGGACGAACCGGGACAAGGCCGCCGGCCCGGTCGGCCGCCTGGTCCGCGACGCCCTGCTGCCGCTGGTGTTCCGGTTCGCCGACCCGGCGAAGTTCACCTGGCAGTTCGACCACCGGATCGAGTGGGACGACACCCTGAGCCACGCGTAGCCCTTGTTGCCGAGGGCGGCGTGTCGGCGGCCGAGCCACGCCTGGCGCAAAAGCCCCGGGATCACCGGCGGCCGCCGTCCGGGGTCACCACGGCGCCGTTCGTGACAGCCGCTCAGGAGAACCGGCTCAGCAGCAGGTCCAGGCGGGCACGGCGGTGGTCGGGGCGCAGGCGGCGGCCGTGGTCGAGGGTGGCCTGGCCGTGCAGCGCGCCCCAGAGCACCTCGACGAGCGTCTCCACGTCGTCGTCCCCGGCGACCGGCGTCACGACGGCCACGAACTCGCCGAACGCCTCCCGCAGCTCGGGCGGCGTCTCGGCGGTGCCGAACGAGAGGTCGACCTCCCGCACGAACATGGCGTCGTACAGGGCGGGCCGGGTCGCGGCGAAGTCGAGGTACGCCTCCGCCGCCGCCCGCAGCGACGCCGCCGGCGTGCCGCCCGAGGCCCGCGCGGCGCGCATCCGTTCGGTCAGGTCGCGGAAGCCCTGCACGGCCACGGCCCGCACGATCGCGTCCTTGCCCTTGAAGTGGCTGTAGAGGACCGGCTGGCTGTACTCGACCCGGTCGGCCAGGCGGCGGGTGGTGACCGCGTCCCACCCCTCCGCCTCGGCCAGCTCGCGGGCCGCGTCGACGATCAGCCGGTGGCGTTCGGCGCGTTCGCGCTCGCGGCGCTCCTGGATGGACACGCACCGATGCTAGCAGTGCTAGACATTCGAGCGCGATTGAAGATAGTGTCGCTCTCGCACCTAGCACTGCTAGCACCTGGAGTCGGGTCATGACCCACCACCGGATCAACACGGTCCTCGCCGCGCTCGTCGTCCTCGCGGGCTTCTTCTTCGGCCTCGGCTTCCTCCTCGACCCGCAGGGCTCGGCGGCGGGCTTCGGCATCGACCCGTGGCCGGAGGGCAACGGGTACTTCGTGGTCAAGGGCGTCCGCGACCTCGCCTACGGGCTGACCGCGCTCGTCCTGCTGGTGCTGAAGCACCGCCGCGCCCTGGGCTGGGTGGTGCTGGCCGACGCGGTCATCCCCGTCGGCGACTGCGTCGCGGTGGTCACCAACGGCGGCACGGTGGCCTACGCGCTGGCCGTGCACGGTTCGGCGGCCGTGCTGGTGCTCCTCACCGCCGCGTCGCTGCTGTGGGAGACCCGGAAGCGGTGAGCAGGAACGCGGGGGACCACCAGTAGTCGTGCAGCCGGGTGACCCGCACGTCGGTGAACCCGGCCCGCTCGACCTGCTCGGCCCACCGCGCCGCGGGCTGCTCCCACGTCGCCCGGGTCGCGCCCGGCACGAGCTGCCCGGTCAGCACCGGCATCAGGAACCCCCGCGCCACCAGGTCGCGGTCGGCGTCGTACTCGGCCAGCCCGCGCTCGTAGGCGTCGGCCAGGAACCGGCGGTGGTCGGGGCCGGCGTGCGGCAGGTCCGGCACGTCGAACTCGACCACGGCCAGCACGCCGACGTGCCCGACCAGGTCGGCCAGCACCCGGTCGCGCACCCCGTGCGGCAGCGCGTGCAGCGCGAACGTCGACTGGGCCAGGTCGTAGACCGCGTCGGGGGCCAGCCCGGCGGCGAACGGCTCCACCCGGGTGTGCCGGGCGTCCACGTCGAACCCGGCCAACGCCCGCACCGCCGCGGCCAGCAACGCCGCCGACGGCTCGACCAGCGTCACCGACGCCGGCGCGTGCGGCGAGGCCAGCGCGGGCCGCAGCGCCCGCCCGTCACCGCAGCCCACGTCCAGCAGGCTCGACGGCGCGACCTCGGCGTAGAGCCGGCCCAGCGCCGCGGTCACCGCCCGGTACAGCCCCACGTTGCCGCCGCCGTCGATGAACGCCCCGAACGCGTCGGGCCGGTCGTACACCGACCCCTCCCGCACCGCCGCCAGGTGCTCGGCCAGCGCCGCGGCCAGCGGCGTGCCCCGGCCGCGGACCGCGTCCCGCGCCCGGTCGAGGTCGCCCTCGGCCAGGGCCTCCAACGCGATGTCGATGTCGTCGCCCGTCACGGTGCGAGCATGCCAAAGGCCGGGGCCGGGCTACCCGCGGCCGGGGCTGCGCATGACGATCAGGTCGCCGTGGCCGCCGTACCCCAGCACGTCCTCGGCGTACTGCGTGCCGTCGAACGTGATCAGCCACCACTCGCGGCCGACCGGCAGCAGCATCGGGTGCGGGATGTTCGTGCCGAACGGCGCGTCCAGCGTCCCCAGCTCGCGCATCGCCCGGTCGTACACCGGGTAGCGCCGGGCGTCGCCGTCGCCGGCGAAGACGTACCACTCGCGGCCGACCCGCTGGATGATCGTGCCCTCGGTCTGGTCCACCGAGGTGTCCGCGCCGACCAGCCGCGTCGCGGTGTAGTCCGCGCCGGGGGCGGCGACGGCGAGCGCCGGGTGGAACACGAACGCGGGCTGCTGCGCCTCGCTCTCCACGAACGCCAGGTGCCAGCGGTTGTCGATCCTGGTCAGGGCGGGGTCCCACGAGCTGACCGCGGTCGGCAGCGGCAGCCGTTCGCTGCGCAGGACGTGCACGCCGCTGAGCACGTTCGCGGTCGTCGTGAGGTGGCGGATGTGCACGCCGCGGAACGCGAAGTCGCCCCACGAGCTCATCAGCACGATGAACCGGCCGGTCCGGTCGTCGTAGACGATCTGGCCGGCGTGGTCGCCGAGCACGACGCCGTCGCGCTCGAAGAACAGGACCGCGACCTGCTCCAGCCGGGACGGGTCGGCCAGGTCGATCGTCCACACCGCCCAGTGCGCCTGCTGGAAGAAGCCCAGCCCGGCGTTGGTCATGGTGAGGTAGAGCTTGCCGGCGCGGATGAACGGCCGGCCGTCGGCGTGCTGCACGACGTGCGGGTCCCGCACCCCGGCCTGCCCGAAGTAGCCGGCCCGCACCCGGCCCAGCCGCACGTCGCCGCCACGCCCGCCGTAGGCGTACTCCAGCGAGCCCAGCACCGCGGGGACCCGCAGGTCGACCAGCGCCCGCACGCCGTCGCGCTCGGTCAGCACGGGCTGCCAGCCCGCGCCCGTGCCGGTGGTGTCGACCAGGACCGTGACCGCGTTCTCGTTGACCACCACGGCGAACCGGAACGCGCCGGTCACGCGCACGTCGGCGGACTTGACCACGGTCGTCGCGCCGCCCGTCGTCACCTCGATCGCGGCCCGCCCGGCGACCGGGTCGAGCGTGCCGAGCACCGACGTGCCGTCGCCCGACAACCCGGCGACCACCACGCCCTCGGCGCGGCGCACCTCCACCAGCACCGACCCGAACGGCGCGCGGGGCCGCACCCCGGTGCCGACGATCGTGCCGGGCGCGGCGGGCGGCGGGGTGAGCGCGCTGTCGTACTGCACGAACCGCGGCGCGATCAGGTCGAACGGGCGGTACTTGTGCGACACCGCGAAGTGCAGGTCGAACGGAGTCGTGGACGGTTGACCCATCGCGGGCACGTTACCGAACAGGGTGGCGAACGCCCCGACCGCGCCCGCCGCCCCGGCGTGGCGCAGCAGCGCCCGTCGATCCATGTCCCGTGCCGCCATCGGACCTCCTCGGACTCCTGCCGGTACTTCTTGACCATGTGTTACAGGCAGGTGTGAGGAAGTGTCCAGAGGGGTTCGGGTCAGGGCACGGTCAGCACGAGCTTCCCGCGGGCGTGCCCGGCGGCGCTCGCCCGGTGCGCCTCGGCGGCGTCCACCAGCGGGAACGTGGCCCCCACGACGGGCGTCAGCGCGCCCCGCGCGGCCAGGTCCGCCAGTTCGGCGAGGCGTTCGGCCGACCGCCGCGCCGGGCCGCCGGTGAACACCACGCCCAGCTCGGCGGCGGCGTTGTCGGCGATGGTGACGATGCGGTCCGTGCCGCCGCGCAGCTCGATCGAGTCCGGCAACGCGCCCTTGCCCGCCACGTCGAACACCGCGTCCACCCCCTCAGGCGCCAACGCCCGCACCCGCTCCACCAGGCCCTCGCCGTACGTGGTGGGCGTGGCGCCGAGCGCGGCGACGTGCGCCTGGTTGTCCGGGCCGGCCGTGCCGACGACCCGCAGGCCCGCGGCCACGGCGAGCTGCACGGCCACCGTGCCCACGCCGCCCGCCGCGCCGTGCACCAGCAGCGTCTCGCCCGGCCGGACCCCGAGCAGGCCGAGCGCGCGGTCGGTGGTCTCGGCCGCGACGGGCAGCGCGACGGCCCGCTCCCACGACAGGCCCTCCGGCTTGCGCGCGACCGTGCTCGCCAGCGCGTACTCCGCGTACGCCCCGGTGTCGGACCAGCCGAACACCTCGTCGCCGACCGCCGGGCCGGCGACGTCCGGCCCGACCGCGTCGACCACGCCCGCGATCTCGGAGCCCAGCACGGTCGGCAGCGGCGTGGGGAACACGGACTCCATGGCGCCGGAGCGCACCTTCACGTCGAACGGGTTCACGCCGACCGCCCGCACCCGGACCCGGACCTGCCCCGGACCGGGTTCGGGCGTGTCCACCTCGGCGGGGCGCAGCTCCTCCGGCCCGCCGAACCGGCTCAGCACAACGGCTTTCACGTTCTCTCCTCCGCGGACGGTGGGCGGTCGTGCGACCGTCCGAGTGTGGACCACCCGGCGGGCGGCGGCTCGCCGCGCGTCACCTCCTGGTGATCGACGGATCGGTGTCCGACCGCCGCGTCGGCACCGGCCCGGGGAACCACGCGACCCGCTGACCGGACGATCGACACCTCCGCCGTGTCGGTTAGCCTTACCTAAACTTCCGGGAGGTGCGGGTGTCGCGCGCAGCGGTGCGAGGGGTCGGCCTGCTGGTGTCGATCGGCGTGCTGGGCCTGGTCGTGCTGCTCAGCCTGTGGATCGGCACCAAGAGCATCCCGTTCGCCGACACCTTCGCCCTGCTGCTCCGCGACGACGGCACGGGCGACGCCGCGATCGTGCGCGACGTGCGCGTGCCGCGCGCCGTCCTGGGTTTGCTGGTCGGCGCGGCGCTGGGCCTGTCCGGCGCGGTGATGCAGGCGCTGACCCGCAACCCGCTCGCCGACCCCGGCCTGCTCGGCGTGAACATGGGCGCGGCCGCGGCGATCGTGTCCGCCATCGCGTTCTTCGGCATCACCAGCCCCACCGGGTACGTGTGGTTCGCGCTGGCCGGCGCGGCGGGCACGGCGACCGTCGTCTACGTCCTCGGCGCGGCCGGTCGCGGCACGCCCACCCCGGACCGGCTGGTGCTCGGCGGCGCGGCGCTGACCGCCGTGCTGTACGCCTACGTCTCGGCGATCCTGCTGCTGTTCACGCACACGTTCGACTCGTTCCGGTTCTGGAACGTCGGCTCGCTCGCCGGCCGCGACTTCGAGCTGATCGGCCGGATCTCGCCGTTCGTGCTGCCGGGCGTCCTGATCGCGTTCCTGCTCGGCCGCAGCCTCAACGTGCTCGCGCTGGGCGACCACACCGGCCGGGCGCTGGGCGCGAACGTCACCCGCACCCGCGCGTTCGGGGTCCTGGCGGTCACGCTCATGGCGGGCGCCGCGACCGCCGCCGCCGGGCCGATCGCGTTCGTCGGCCTCACCGTGCCGCACGTGGCGCGCATGATCGGCGGCAGCGACCAGCGCTGGGTGCTGGCCTACTCCGCGGTGCTCTCGCCGATCCTGCTGCTCGGCTCGGACGTCGTCGGCCGCGTGGTCATCGCGCCGCAGGAGATGGAGGTCGGCATCATCACCGCGTTCATCGGCGCGCCCGTGTTCATCGCGCTGTGCCGCCGGCGGAAGTTGGCCGCGCTGTGAGGACCATCCGCACGCCCGCCGTCTCGCTGCGGGTCAGCGACCGCGCGCTGGCCGTGAGCGCGGCCCTCGCCCTGGCGATCGTGGTCGCGGCCGTCGTCACCATGGTCACCGGCGACTTCCCGCTCACCGTCGGCGAGGTGCTGGCCACGGTCACCGGGCAAGGCGACGGTTACGCCGACTTCGTGGTGTTCACGCTCCGCCTGCCCCGGCTGCTCACCGGGCTGCTGGTCGGCGCGGCGCTCGCGCTCAGCGGCGCGATCCTGCAGAGCCTGTCCCGCAACCCGCTGGCCAGCCCCGACATCATCGGCTTCACCCAGGGCGCGGCGACCGGCGCGATCGCGGTCATCGTGCTGGCGCAGGGCAGCATGGCGGCCACCGCGCTCGGCGCGACCGCGGGCGGCCTGCTCACGTCCACCGCCGTGTACCTGCTCGCGCTCAAGCAGGGCGTGCAGGGCTTCCGGCTGGTGCTCGTCGGCATCGGCGTCAGCGCCATGGTGCTCTCGGTGAACTCCTACCTGATCACGCGGGCCACGCTGGAGAGCGCGTTGGCCGCGCAGACGTGGCTCGTCGGCGGTCTGAACAACCGGGGCTGGGACCAGGCGCAGGTGGTCGCGGTCGTGCTGGCCGCGCTGCTGCCGTGCGCGTTGGGCCTCGGTCGCCGGTTGGCGTTGCTGGAGATGGGCGACAGCGCCGCGACGGGCCTCGGCGTGAACGCCGAGCGCACCCGCCTGGCGCTGCTCGCGGTGAGCGTGGGCCTGGCCGCCGTGGCCACGGCCGCCGCCGGGCCGATCAGCTTCGTCGCGCTGGCCGCGCCGCAGCTCGCCCGGCGGCTCACCGGAGCGTCGGGTCCCGGCCTGGCCGCGTCGGCGCTGATGGGCGGCCTGCTGCTGGTCGTCGGCGACCTCGCGGTGCAACGGCTGTTCCCGACGACCCAGTTGCCGGTCGGCATCGCGACCGGCGCCATCGGCGGCCTCTACCTGATGTGGCTGCTGGCCCACGAGTGGCGGAAGGGGAGCAGGACATGACGCTGCCGACGACCGGACGGCTGCGCGGCGCGGACCTGACGCTGTGCTACGACGAGCGCGTGGTGGCGTCCGGGCTGGACGTGGAGATCCCGGACGGCTCGTTCACCGTGATCGTGGGCCCCAACGCCTGCGGCAAGTCCACCGTGCTCAAGGCGTTGGCGCGCATGCTCAAGCCGCGCGCCGGCACCGTCTACCTGGACGGCCAGGCGATCTCGACGTACCGCGCGAAGGAGGTCGCGCGCCGGCTCGGCCTGCTGCCGCAGTCGTCGATCGCGCCCGGCGGGATCACGGTCGGCGAGCTGGTCGCGCGGGGCCGCTACCCGCACCAGCGGCTGCTGCGCCAGTGGTCGGCCGAGGACGAGGCGGTGACCGCGGAGGCGATGCGGCTGACCGGCGTGCACGACCTGGCCGACCGGCTGGTGGACGAGCTGTCCGGCGGCCAGCGGCAGCGGGTGTGGCTCGCGATGGTGCTGGCGCAGCAGACGTCGATCCTGCTGCTGGACGAGCCGACCACGTTCCTCGACATCGCGCACCAGATCGAGGTGCTCGACCTGTGCGCCGCCCTGCACGAGGACGGCCGGCACACGCTCGTCGCCGTCCTGCACGACCTCAACCAGGCGTGCCGCTACGCCACCCACCTGATCGCCATGAAGCCGGGCGAGGGCGTGGTGGCGCAGGGCAGGCCGGTCGACATCGTCACGGCGGAGCTGGTGGAGGACGTGTTCGGCCTGCCGTGCCGGGTGATCGACGACCCGGAGACCGAGACGCCGCTGATCGTGCCGCTGCGCCGGCAGCGCGTCACCGCGTAGCGGTCGCCTCCGGCGCGGCGTAGGCGCCGGCGGCGATGTCGGCGAGCAGCGTCGGGCCGGTGGGCGTCCAGCCGAGCAGGTCCCGGGTGCGGGCGCTCGACGCCGGGGCGTCCATGCCGTAGAAGCGCGCGATCCAGCCGAAGTGCCGTTCGGCGTCCGCCGGGGGCACCGACGCGGTCGGCAGGCCCAGGTGGTCGCCGATCGCGGCGGCGATGTCGCGGGTGGGCACCCCCTCCTCGGCCACGACGTGCGGCCGCGACCCGGCCGGGGCCCGGTCCAGCGCGAGCCGGACGAGCCGGGCGGCGTCCGAGCGGTGCACGGCGGGCCAGCGGTTCGCGCCGTCGCCGAGGTAGCCCGCCACGCCGCGTTCGCGGGCGACGGCCGTGAGGGTCGAGACGAACCCGTGGTCGCCCGTGCCGTGCACGGACGGGGCGAAGCGCAGCGCCACCGCCCGGACGCCGCGGTCGGCGTAGGACAGGGCCAGGTTCTCGCTGCCGCCGCGCGGCGAGTCCGGGCCGTGGTGCGGCGAGGGGTCGTCCTCCGTCACCGTCCGCCCGGCGACGATCGAGGCCAGTCCCGAGGCGAGCAGGAACGGCCGGCCGCTGCCCTCCAGCGCGTCCAGCATGTGCCGCACGGCGGTGTGCTCGGTGCGCCCCGCGCCCGCGTAGTCGGTGAAGTCGTGCTTGAAGGCGAGGTGGACGACGCCGTCCGCCGCCGCGGCGGCCGCGGCCAGGCCGTCCGGGTCGTCCAGGCCGCCGCGCAGGGCGGTGGCGCCCTTGGCCTCCAGGGCGGCGGCGGCCTCGTCGGAGCGGGCGAGGCCGACGACCTCGTGGGAGTGGGCGAGCAGCTCATCGGTGACGGCCGAGCCGATCCAGCCCGAGGCGCCGGTGACGAAGACGCGCATGACGCGAGGGTCCTTCCCAGGGGATGTCAGTGACTGACATCGACCGTAGCACGGGATGTCAGCCACTGTCATCACTACACTTCCGGCATGGGTCGCTGGGAGCCGGACGCCCGCGGGCGGATGACCCGCGCCGCGATGGACCTGTTCGCGGAGCGGGGCTTCGAGCAGACCACCGCGGGCGACATCGCCGAACGCGCCGGCGTGACCGAGCGGACGTTCTTCCGCCACTTCGCGGACAAGCGCGAGGTCCTCTTCGACGGCTCGAAGACCATGGAGCACGCGGCCGCCGAGGCGATCCTCGCCGCACCGCCCGACACCGGGCCGCTGGACGCCGCGCTGGCGGGCGTGCTCGCCGCCGGCGGTCTGCTGGCGGACCGCCGGGAGCACGCCGTGCGGCGGTCCCGGATCGTGGAGACCCACGCGGCCCTGCGGGAGCGGGAACTGCTCAAGCTCGCGGCGCTGGCCGACGCGGCGGCCGGCGCGCTGCGCGCCAGGGGTGTCGCCGACGCGACGGCGGCCCTGGCCGGCCACAGCGCCGTGACCGTCTTCCAGGTCGCGTTCGCGCGCTGGGTGGCGGACGGGGACGCGACGGACCTGGCCGCCCTGATCGTCGAGACCGCGGCGGCGCTGCGCGCCCTCTAGGCGCGGGCCACTCCGGGGATCGGCGGCCGGACCCGTCGGCTCGCGCGGCCGGCGATCCGGCGGTCGGCCGGTCGTTCCGGCCGGGTTCGTCCACGGGCACGGCCCAGCCGTCCCGGCCGGGGGCTCGGCGGTCGGGCGCGCGTCGGACCTGCCACCGCGCGCGACAGCCCGTCTCCCCGGCCCGTGCCCGGTCACGGCGTTGCCGTCCGGCGCGCCCCCCCCGCTGCCCCGGCTCGTCCGATGTCCCGCGCCGGACCATTCCACGCCCGGGGGCGATGCCCGGTGAAACGCGCGCGGAATCGTGCTAGAAATGAAGGTTGATTTCGTCGGCAAATGATGGGGCGACGACAATGTCAGTATATCACAGGGGGCAAGCGTGAACACCGGGGAATTGGCCGCCGAACGGGCGCGGATCGCGTTCCTGCACGACCGGTTGGCGGTGGAGCGGGCCGCCGCGCGGGCCGCGCTCGACGCCGCGCTGAAGGACGGCGAGGAGCGCCGCTGGCACCGGGAGGTCGCCGTCCGCACACTGTCCGGGCAGGTCAGCCGCCTGGAAGCGGCGGACGGGAACCTCTGCTTCGGCCGCATCGACACCGCCGACGAGCGGGTGTACGTCGGCCGGGTCGGGCTGTTCGACCCGGACCGCGACTACGAGCCGCTGCTGACCGACTGGCGCGCGCCGGCCGCCCGCCCCTTTTACACCGCGACCGCTGCCAACCCCGAGGGGGTGACGTTGCGCCGCCATTTCCGGACCAAGGGCCGGCACCTGGAGAGCTTCCACGACGACGAGTTGCAGCTCACCTCGAAAGCGCTCCTCGACGCGCTGGACGCGCCCCGTTCGGCGGCGATGCGCGACATCGTGGCCACGATCCAGGCCGAGCAGGACGAGGTGATCCGGCTCCCGCACCGGGGCCTGCTGGTGATCGAGGGCGGTCCGGGCACCGGCAAGACCGCGGTGGCCCTGCACCGCGTCGCCTACCTGCTCTACACGCAGCGCGAGCGCCTGTCCCGCCAGGGCGTGCTCGTGGTCGGCCCGAACCCGGGTTTCCTGCGCTACATCGGCGAGGTGCTGCCGTCCCTGGGGGAGACCGACGTCGTGTTCGCCACGCCGGGCGAGCTGTTCCCCGGCGTCCGCACCGACCGCGAGGACCCGCCCCCCGTGCAGGCCCTCAAGGGTTCGCGGTCGGCCGTGGACCTGGTGGCGGCGGCCGTCGCCGACCGGCAGGAGCTGCCCGCCGAGCCGATCCCGATCGAGCTGGAGGACGTCACCGTGCCGCTGACCGCCGGCATCGCCGACCGGGCCCGGCGACGGGCGCGCGAGGCGGGGCTGCCGCACAACGCGGCCCGGCCCGTGTTCCACCGGGCGCTGGTGGACGCGCTGGTCGAGCCCGCCCTGGACCTCATCGGCGTGGACTGGCCGGAACTGGCCGCCGACGTGCGCCGCGAGCTGACCGGTCACCCGGACGTGCGGCGGGCGGTCGACGCGTTGTGGCCCGCCCTGACCCCGCAGACCCTCCTGGCGGACTTCTACGCGGGCCGCTGCCGCGCGCTCGGGCACCCGGAGCTGTGCCGCGACGAACCGGACGCGTGGACGGTCTCCGACGTGCCGCTGCTGGACGAGGCCGCCGAACTGCTCGGCTCCGACGGCGCGGCCGAACGGCGGGCGGCCGCCGCGCGCCGGGAGGCCGTCGAGTACGCGCAGGGCGTCCTGCACGTCATCGACACCGACCCGGAGATGCACGAGGAGGAGCTGCGCGGGGTGGACCTGGTCGACGCCGAGTGGTTGGCCGACCGCCACACCGCGCCCGACCACCGGGTGCTCGCCGAGCGCGCCGCCGCCGACCGCGAGTGGACCTACGGCCACATCGTGGTGGACGAGGCGCAGGAGCTGTCGGAGATGGACTGGCGGCTGCTGGCCCGGCGCGGCCCGAACCGGTCCATGACGATCGTCGGCGACCTGGCCCAGCGCCAGGCCGAGGCCGGCGCCCGCGACTGGCGGCGGGTGCTCGCGCCGCTCGTCGGCGACCGCTGGGAGTACCGCCGGCTCACGGTCAACTACCGCACGCCCGCCGAGATCATGGCCTACGCCGCCGCCGCGCTCGCCGAGGTGGACCCGACCGCCGTGCCGCCGACGCCGGTCCGGCACGGCGAACCGCCCCTGGAGGTCGCCGGCGTCGACCCGGAGTCGTTCCGCCCGGCCGCCGGCACGTTCGCCGTCATCGGCCCCACCGGCCCGCTCACGCCCCGCGCGGCCAAGGGCCTGGAGTTCGACGTGGTCGTCGTGGTCGACCCGGAGCGGATGACGCCCGCCGAGCGGTACGTCGCCCTGACCCGCGCCACCCGGCGACTGATCGTCCTGCGCACCTGGAACGCACCGCGCCTGTAGCGCACCGCACCTGAAACGCACCGTGCCGGGGACGGACCGCGCTTGAAACGCACCGTGCCGGGGACGGACCGCGCCTGAAACGCACCGTGGCGGGGGGGGGGGCGGGCGCCGGCCCCCCCCCCGGGCGGGGGGGGGGGGCGGGCGCCCCCCCCCCCCCGCCGCGGGGGGGGGCCCCCGCGCCCCGGGCGGGGGGCGGGGGGGGCC
>NZ_JBHYXZ010000174.1:0-16691 GCF_042752395.1 Actinosynnema sp. NPDC059335
CGCGCGCGCGCCCCCGCCCCCCCCCCCCGCGGCGGGGGGGGGGGGGCGCGGGGGGGGGGGCCCCCCCCCCCCCCCCCGTCACCGGCCCGGTCAGGCCACCGGCAGCCGCTTCCGCCAGGCGATCGGGCCCACCTTGATCCGGGTGCGCACCGACCCGTCCCACACCACCGGCAGCCCGCCCGCGGTCAGCGCCGCCACCACCTCGCGGCCCACGGACTCGTCGGCCGCCGCGGGATCGGCCGACTCGCCCAGCGAGCCGTACGCGAGCCACACCTCACCGCCCGCCACGGCGCTCTCGGTGTCCTGGCGGTGGAAGAACACGTACCCGCGCGCGTCGCCCTCCGCCTCGTCGCCGATCTCGGCGTGCCCGCACGTCTGGCAGCACGTGAAGTCGGCGCGGGCCACGATCCCGTCCCGGTCCAGCGCCTCGAACGCGGCGAGCAGCCGGTCCACGTCCGTGCTCGCCGGCCAGCCGGCCTGCTCGGCGGAGCGCTCCCGCCACACCCGTTCCACGACCGCCCGCGCGACCGCCGGCGTGACCGGGGCCTGGTCCTCGAAGCAGTCCGCCACGGCCTCGACCGCGTCGTCCAGCGCGGTGAAGCCGCCGTGGACCACGCCCCGCGCGTACTCCTCGACCTCCGCCACCACGTCCGCGGGCAGGTCGGGCTCGTCGTTCGCTCGTTCAACCACGCGGGCATCCTGCCGGCGGGGTCCGACAGCCCGGCCCGACGTCCCGGCCCGACGTCCGAGCCCGACATCCGGGCCCGACGTCGTGCAAACCGGTTCGCGCCGGGTACTACCCTTCCCGGTGTGATTGACCTCAAGGCACTGCGCGAGAACCCGGAAGCCGTCCGCGCGTCGCAACGCGCGCGGGGCGAGGACGAGACCGTGGTCGACGCGCTGCTGTCCGCCGACGAGCGCCGCCGGGCCGCCATCGCCCGCGCCGACGCGCTGCGCGGCGAGCAGAAGGCGTTCGGCAAGCAGGTCGGCCGCGCCAAGGGCGAGGAGCGCGACGCGCTGCTGGCCAAGGGCAAGGAGCTGGCCGCCGAGGTCAAGGCCGCCGAGGCCGAGCAGTCCGCCGCCGAGGCCGAGCTGGACGAGCTGCACCGCGCCGTGCCGAACGTCGTCCACCCCGACGCGCCCGAGGGCGGCGAGGACGACTACGTCGTGCTCAAGCACGTCGGCGAGCCCCGCGCGTTCGACTTCGAGCCCGTCGACCACCTGGACCTGGGCCTGCGGCTCGGCGCGATCGACATGGAGCGCGGCGCGAAGGTGTCGGGCTCGCGGTTCTACTTCCTCACCGGCGTGGGCGCGCAGCTGGAGCTGGCGCTGCTCAACATGGCCGTCGCCCAGGCCACCGCGGCCGGGTTCCGGCTCATGATCACGCCCACCCTGGTCCGGCCCGAGGTCATGGCGGGCACCGGGTTCCTCGGCGCGCACTCCAGCGAGGTCTACCGGCTCGAAGCCGACGACCTGTACCTGGTCGGCACGTCGGAGGTGCCGCTGGCGGGCTACCACGCCGACGAGATCCTGGACGGCCCGAAGCGGTACGCGGGCTGGTCGTCGTGCTACCGGCGCGAGGCGGGGTCGTACGGCAAGGACACCCGCGGCATCATCCGCGTGCACCAGTTCAACAAGGTCGAGATGTTCTCCTACGTCCGGCCGGAGGACGCCGAGGCCGAGCACGCCAAGCTGCTGGCCTGGGAAGAGGAGATGCTGGCCAAGATCGAGGTCCCGTACCGGGTCATCGACACCGCCGCCGGCGACCTCGGCACGTCCGCCGCGCGCAAGTTCGACTGCGAGGCGTGGATCCCGACCCAGCAGGCGTACCGGGAGCTGACCTCGACGTCGAACTGCACCACGTTCCAGGCCCGCCGGCTCAACGTGCGCTACCGGGACGAGAACGGCAAGCCGCAGATCGCCGCCACGCTCAACGGGACCCTGGCCACCACCCGGTGGATCGTGGCCATCCTGGAGAACCACCAGCAGGCCGACGGCTCGGTCGTCGTCCCCCAGGCGTTGCGGCCGTTCCTCGGGCTCGACGTCCTCAAGCCGGTCTGAGGGCGCGCGGCGGCTTCAGAGGCGGTGGAAGTCGCGGTAGTGGTCGCCGGTGTACCAGGTGACGAGGGTTTCGTGGTTGACCACGATCCGGTGCGCGTCCCGCCCCTGCCCGCAGGGGCGGGGGTAGACGTCGAACTCGCGGTAGGCACCGCGGTCCTCGGCCGGCAGCTGCCCCTCCAGGTTGCCGAAGGTCCCGCCGCCGGTGTAGCACCGGTCACCGGGCAGGACGTGGGTGACGCGGCGGGCGGGCAGCCCCTCGCCCTCCCAGTACTCGAGCGCCTCCCGGGCGTCCTCGCACGCCGGTCCGACGCAGAAGTCGTACACGGCGGCGGACGCCGGGGCGGTGACCGTGCCGGCCAGCAGGGCCGAGGTCAGGAGCAGCAGGGGCAGCACGCGTCGACGTGAACGGGCGGGCATCGGCGGGCCTTCCGACGGACGGCGGTGACGCGCCCATCGTCGGTTCCGCCGCCCGCGCCCGCCCGGCCACGCGCACCGGTTCACCCCGTCGCGTCACACCCAGCTGAGCCGGCCGAACTCCGCGCCGAGGGGCACCGACTCCGGCAGCTCGTCGCCCGAGTCCAGCGCCTCCAGCAGGCGCAGCACCTCCACGGCCGCGTCGTGGTCGCCGAAGTCGGCCAGCGCCGCCTCCAGCTGCACCCGCGCCGACGCCGGGTTGCCCTGGGCCCACCGGACGCACCCCAGCAGCACCCGGCACCCGCCGCGCGCCAACCGCACCGGCGGCTCGTCCGCCTGCTCGCCGTACAGCCGCACGGCCCGGGTGAGCCGCGCCGCCGCCCGGTCCAGCTCGCCCGCCTCGATCGCGAGCGTGCCCAGCTCCCGCAACGCCCAGGCCACGCCCGCCCGCTCGCCGTGGTCGTACTGCCACTCCACGACCTCGGCCAGGCACGCCGCCGCCGCGTCCGCCTCGCCGAGCGCCCGGCGCACGCTCGCCAGCACGTCCAGCGCCGCCACGTGCCCGGCCAGCGCCGCGGGCGTCGGGTCGGCCTGGCACCGCGCCCGCCACACCCCCAGCTCCCGCGCCGCCAACCGGGCGGCGACCTCGAACCGGCCCCGTCCCGCGCCGGTCACCGCGCCGGCGCGCAGCACCTCGGCCGCCGACTCCGACAGCGGGAACCGGTCCGCCAGCTCCACGCTCAGCTCCGGCAGCCCGTCCGCGTCCGGCGCTTCGGCCCACAGGTGCAGCAGCAGCGTCGCCGCGTCCTCGACCGCACCCTTCGCCATGCAGGCCCGCACGCCCCTCACCACACGATCCATGGGAGCAGAGTACTGTTTGCAACACACGAAACCGTCCTTCCCGAACGGGTGATGTCGCGGTCAGATCCGGCTACGCAGAGTCGTTAAGGTAGGCCAATGGTTGTAGGGACCACGCGCGGCAAGCGCAAGCTCGGCGCGCTCATGGAGCAATACCGCGAGAAGTCCGGCCTCAAGGCCGAGCAGATCATCAAGGAGGTCCGGACCACCCGCTCGACCTGGAGCCGCATGATCACGGGCGAGGCCAGGCCGAGGTGGGCGCTGTTCTTCGCCATCCTCGCCGTGATGAAGGTGAGCGACGAAGAGCGCGAACGCGCCATGATGCTCTGGGAGGTGGCCGACGACGAGGCCGTTCCCATCAAGCACGCCAACTCCCTGCCCAAGAACTACCTCCGGTTCCGCCGCGACGAGTCGGAGGCGGTCGCGGAGCGCTCGGCGGACGCGGTGCTCATCCCGGGCATGCTCCAGACGGCCGGGTACGCGGCGGCCCTGGCGGCCGGGAGCCACCTCCTGGTGCCCACCGAGGACTGGGACGAGTGGATCGCGCCCGAACGCGTCGACCGGCAGGCGTTGCTGCACCGGAAACCCGATCCCCTCCGGGTGCACGCGCTCATCGACGAAGCGGCCCTGCGCCGGAAGATCGGTGGCCCGGACGTCATGCGAGCGCAGCTCGACCACCTGATCCGGTTGGCGGAGCTGCCCAACATCACCATCCAGGTGATCCCCAACGGGCTCGGCGCCTACGGTGCCTTCGCCGGGAACTTCGTCATCCTCGACTTCGCCGACGACCTCGGCTCGGTCTACTTCGAGACCCTCACCGGGGGTGTCTCGGTGGAAGATGGGGATGGCGTGGCGAAGGTGCGGGAGGTGTGGGACGACATGGCCGCCCACGCGCTCTCGCCCGCGGAGACCGTCGAAGTCGTCCGAGCAGTGAGGGGATCATGAAGAAGACGTTGGTTCGTGATGGGCGCGTGTTCGTCACTTCGAGCGCGAGCACAGCCGCCAACACGTGCGTCGGCGTGGCGGTCGGCGAGCGGACCGGGGTCCTCGACACGAAGAACCCCGGCGGTCCGGTGCTGGAGTTCGGCCGGGGCGCGTTCGACGCGTTCCTGGGCGCGCTCAGGACCAGCTGAGCTCCACCCGGTCGGCGACGTGCCGGCCGATCTCCAACGCCGAGGTCGCGGCGGGTGAGGGCGCGTTGAGCACGTGCACCTGCCGCGGCGCGGTGTCGATGAGGAAGTCGTCCACGAGGGTGCCGTCGGCGCGCATCGCCTGCGCCCGCACGCCCGCCCCCGCGCGCACCAGGTCGTCCTCCCGGATGGCGGGCACGAGCCGGGCCAGGCTCGCCGCGAACCGCTTGCGCGACAACGACCTCAGCACCTCCTCCGCCCCCGTCCGGGCGAACCGGCGGGCCAGCCGCCAGGCGCCGGGGAACCGGGCCACGTCGAGCACGTCCGCCGGCGACACGTCCCGCCACCGGTAGCCCTCGCGGCGCAGCGCGAGCACGGCGTTCGGCCCGGCGTGCACGCTGCCGTCGAGCATCCGGGTCAGGTGCACCCCGAGGAACGGCAGCGCCGGGTCCGGCACGGGGTAGATGAGCCCGCGCACCAGCCGCCGCCGGTCGTGCCGCAGCTCGTAGTACTCGCCCCGGAAGGGCACGATGGTCGCCGACGGCGTCACGCCCGCGAGCCGCGCCACCCGGTCGCTGTGCAGGCCGGCGCAGTTCACCAGCGCGTCCGCCCGCACCACGCCCCGCGTGGTGGCCACCTCGACCCCGCCGCCGCCGAGCGCGCGCCGGATCGCCAGCGCGGGCGTGTGCAGCCGCAGGTCGTGCCCGTTCAGCTCGCGCACGAGCGCCGCGCACACGGCCGGGAAGTCGATGACGCCGGTGCTCTCCACCCGCAGCGCGGCCACCGCCGCCACCTCGGGCTCGTGCTCGCGCGCCTCGTCCACGCCGATCCGGCGGGCCGGCACGCCGTTCGCCCGCGCCCGCTCGGCCAGCGCCTCCAGCCGGGGCACCTCCTCCGGCGAGGTGGCGACGACGAGCTTGCCGCACACGTCCACCGGGACGCCGTGCTCCTTGGCGTAGGCGACGATCGAGGCGTTGCCCGCCACGGACATCCGCGCCTTCAACGACCCCGGCTTGTAGTACAGGCCCGCGTGCACCACGTTGCTGTTGTGCCCGGTCTGGTGCGCCGCCCAGCGCGGCTCCTTCTCCAGCACCACCACGTCGTGCCCGCGCCGGGCCAAGTCCCGCGCGGTCGCCAGCCCCACGATCCCGCCACCGATCACCACGACTCGTCGCACGAGCGGGAACGCTAGCGGCCCACCAGCTCCGGCAACACGTCGGCCGCCACCCGCTCCAGCACCGCCTCGCTGCCCGCGTACACGCCGTCGGCCCGGGGCCAGTGCGTGACCAGGTCGGTGAAGCCCAGCTCGCGCGCCCGGCCGGCCACGTCCCGGAAGTGCTCGACGCTGGTCAGCGAGTACACCGGGCACGAGTCGGCGTTGAGGTGGAAGTCGATGGACGCCTTCTCCCGGTCGATGCCGTCCAGCACCTCGCGGAACCGCTCGACCAGCTGCGCCACGCCCGCCCACCAGGCCGCCTCGTCGTCGGTGTCCGGCCCGGTGGTCACCCAGCCCGTGCCGTACCTCGCCGCGACCGCCATCGCCTTCGGCCCGTTCGCCGCGACCAGGAACGGCAACCTCGGCCGCTGCACGCAGCCGGGCGCGCTGCGGGCGTCGCGGATCTCGTAGTGCTCGCCGCCGAACGTCGTGCGCTCGCGGGTCAGCAGCAGGTCCAGCGCGGTCACGAACTCCTCGAACCGGCGCTGCCGGCCGCGCGGCGACGTGTCGCCCATCACCTGCGTGTCGTACCCCACACCGCCGGCCCCGACGCCGAGCGTGAAGCGGCCGTCGGAGAGGTCGTCCAGGGCGAGCAGGTCGCGCGCGAACGGCACCGGGTGGCGGAAGTTCGGCGACGCGACGAACGTGCCGAGCCGGATCGTGGACGTCACCGCGGCCGCCGCCGCCAGCGTCGGGACCGCGCCGAACCACGGTCCGTCCACCAGCGAGCGCCAGCCCAGGTGGTCGTAGGTCCAGGCGTGGTGGAAGCCGTACTCCTCGGCGGCCTTCCACTTGTGTTCGGCCATCCACCAGCGGTGTTCGGGCAGGATCACGATCCCAGTGCGCACCACCCGACGTTAGCCGAGTGTTCCGCGCGGGAGTGCACCATGTGGGGGTGCAGAGACCATCCCTTGTGGCATCCGACGTCGACGGCACCCTCCTCACACCCCTGGGGCGGGTCAGCCCGCGCACCGCGGACCTGGTCGGCCGCGTGCTCGCCGCGGACGTCCCGTTCGTGCTCGCCACCGGCCGGCCGCCGCGCTGGGTGCCGGACGTGGCCGCCGCGGCGGGCCTGACCGGCTACGCCGTGTGCTCGAACGGCGCGGTGCTCTACGACATCGGCGCGGACCGCGTGGTCTCGGCCGAGCTGCTCACGCCCGAGCAGCTCGCCGACCTGGCCGCGGTGCTGGACGAGGCGCTGCCCGGCTGCGCGCTGGCCTCCGAGCGGGTCGGCGAGTCCGCGCTGCGCCCGGCCGAGGCCGAGTTCATCGCCGACGAGCACTACCTGCACCCGTGGGACGAGGGCGCGCAGCCGCTGCCCGGCCACCAGCGGGCCCAGCTGCTCGCCAAGCCCGCGGTGAAGCTGCTGGTCCGGCACTCGGCCATGACGTCGGACGAGATGGCGCGGGCCGCCGGGCCGCTCGTCGGCGACTCGGTGGCCCTGACCTGGTCCACCAACGAGGGCCTGCTGGAGTTCGCCGCGCCCGGCGTGACGAAGGCGTCCGGCCTGGCGGCCGTGGCCGACCTGCTGGGCGTGCCCGCGAGCGGCGTGCTGGCGTTCGGCGACATGCCGAACGACGTGCCGATGCTCACGTGGGCCGGGCACGGCGTGGCCATGGCCAACGCGCACGAGGACGCGCTGGCCGCGGCCGACGAGGTCACCGCCGCCAACTCCGAGGACGGCGTGGCGCTGGTGCTCGAACGCTGGTTCTGACGGCTCAGCCCCGGGCGGCGGCGAGCGGCTTGGCCGGTTCCGCCGCCGCCCACCAGGCGAACGCCTCGGCCAGCTCGGCGGGCAGCGGGTCGGGGAGCCGGCCGTCCGCGTAGGCGGCGCGCAGCGCGTCGACGGCGGACCCGTCGTACCCGGCGCGGCTCATCCCGACCGAGTTGACCCCGTGCAGGCGGACGGGGCTGCCGAACGCCTTCGCGAACGGCGGCACGTCCCGCGACACCGCCGTGCCCATGCCGACCATCGAGCCCGGCCCGACGACCCGGCGCTGGTGCACGACGGCGTTCATGCCGACGGTGACGCCGTCGCCGACCAGGACGTGACCGCCCAGCGAGGTGCCCGCCGACAGCGTCACGCCCGTGCCGACCAGGCAGTCGTGCGCCACGTAGACGCGGTTGAGCAGCCACGAGCGCGCGCCGATCGTGGTGGGGCGGTAGCTGCCCTGGTGGATGGTGCTCAGCTCGCGCACCACCACGCCCTCGCCGAGGTGCACGCCGCGGTGGGCCAGGTCGCCGTCCCAGGCCCGGTTGTGCGGCTCGGAGGTGATCTCCGGCGGGGTGCCGACGACGCAGCCGGGGCCGATCCAGCAGCCGTCCTCCACGACCGCGGGGCCGAGCACGACCGCCCCCGGACCGATGGTGACGCCGTCGCCCAGTTCCACGCCGTCGCCGACGATCGCGGTGTGATGAATGTGGTTCGCCACTGCCGTCCGTTCTGATTCCCGGAGTGGCCCGCGACAAGGGGCGCCGGACCGGTGCGGGTACCGTGGCACCGCGATGCGGGCTGCTCAGCACTGTACCGAGCCCGTTGAGCCGGCTCACCGAAGGCGAGAGAAAGCTGCATGATCCCGATTACTGTGGTTGACGTCGCTGCCGCCGAGCAGCTCGTGGTCGAGGTCCTGAGGTCGGGTGCGATCGCCCAAGGCCCCATGGTCAAGCGCTTCGAGGACGCCTTCGCGGGCGTCGCGGGCGTGCCGCACGCGGTCGCGGTGAACAACGGGACGACCGCGCTGGTCGCCAGCCTGCAGGTGCTCGACCTCGAACCGGGCGACGAGGTGGTCACCTCGCCGTTCACGTTCGTCGCCACGCTCAACGCGATCCTCGAAGCCGGCGCCACCGCGCGCTTCGCGGACATCCGCGACGACGACTTCTGCCTCGACCCGGCCGCCGTCGCCGCCGCCGTCACGCCGCGCACCAAGGTCCTCATGCCGGTGCACCTCTACGGGCAGATGGCCGACATGGGCGCGTTGGAGCCGATCGCGCGCGAGCACGGCCTCGCCATCGTGGAGGACTCCGCGCAGGCCGTCGGCGCGACCTTCGAGGGCCGCCCCGCGGGCAGCTACGGGCTCGGCTGCTTCTCGCTGTACGCCACCAAGAACATCACCACCGCCGAGGGCGGCGTCATCACCACCGCCGACGACACCCTCGCCGACCGGTTGCGGGTGCTGCGCAACCAGGGCATGCGGCAGCGCTACCAGTACGAGGTCGCCGGCCACAACTACCGGATGACCGACGTGCACGCCGCCATCGGCATCCCCCAGCTCGAACAGCTCCAGTCGATCACCGAGGCGCGCGGGCGCAACGCCGAGGCGCTGACCAAGGGCCTGTCCGACATCAAGGGCCTCCAGGTCCCGGCCGTGCTGCCCGGCCGCACCCACGTCTGGCACCAGTACACCGTGCTGGTCACCGACGACGCGCCGATCAGCCGCGACGAGTTCGCCGCGAAGCTGACCGAGAAGGGCATCGGCAACGGGATCTACTACCCGAAGACGGTGTTCGACTACGACTGCTACCGGGACAACCCGAACGTGATCGCCTCCGACGTGCCGGTCGCCGAGCGGGTCGCGCGCCAGGCGCTGTCGCTGCCGGTGCACCCCAAGCTGACCGAGGCCGACCTGGACACCATCGTGACCACCGTTCGAGAGGTGCTCGGAGCATGACCGCGCTGCCGAAGGTCGCCGTCGTCGGCGTCGGGTCGATGGGTTCGCTGCACGCCCGCGTGGTCGCGCAGTCCGAGCGGTGCGAGCTGGCGCTGATCGTGGACCCGCGCGAGGAGATCGGCCGCGCGGTCGCCGACAAGCACGAGACGACGTGGCGGCCCGAGATGGGCGACCTCGACGGCATCGACGCGGTCGTGCTGGCGTCGAGCACCGAGAGCCACCACGGCCTCGCGCTGGAGGTGCTGGAGCTGGGCAAGCCGCTGCTGGTGGAGAAGCCGGTGTGCGCGAGCCTGCCCCAGACCGAGGAGGTCCTCGACCTCTCCGCGAGCAAGGGCCTGCCGATCATGTGCGGCCTGCTGGAGCGGTACAACCCGGCCGTCATGACCGCGCTCGGCCTGCTGGAGGAGCCGGTCTACGTGTCCGCCGCGCGGCACTCGCCGTACGCGCCGCGCATCCGCACCGGCGTCGCCTGGGACCTGCTCGTGCACGACGTGGACCTGGCCATCCAGTGCTTCGGCGGCGCGGAGCCCGAGCGCGTCTCGGCCGGCATCGCCCAGTTCCACCCGGCGTCCGCCCCCGGCGCGGAGGACGTGGTGGACACGCTGCTCACCTTCCCGTCCGGCGGCATCGCGACGATCTCCGCGAGCCGGCTCGGCCAGCGCAAGGTCCGGTCGCTGACCATCCAGGAGCTGGAGCGCACCATCGAGGTGGACCTCCTGCGCCGGGACGTGACCATCTACCGGCACATCTCCCACGACTCCGACCCCGAGGGCCGCGGCTACCGCCAGCAGACCGTGATCGAGATCCCGGAGCTGGTCACCGCCCGCGAGCCGCTGGCCACCCAGCTCGACCGCTTCCTCGACCTGGTCGCGGGCAGGCTCGACGCCGACGACGAGCGCCGCCGCATCCTGCCGTCGCACCGCGCCGTGGCCGCGGTCCACACGACGCCCGTCGCGGGCGCCACCGCCTGACCCGGCAACGGAACACCCGGCACGAAACGCGAAGGGGGCGTCCCGGCGGGACGCCCCCTTCAGCATGTCGTGATCACACGAAGCCGAGCTGCACGAGCGTGTCGGCGATGATCTCGCTCGGGTGGTACTGGTCCATCATGGACGGCCGGCGCAGCGTCTCGTGCACCGCGAGGAAGTCCTCCAGCTTGTCCGCTCGCATGCCGGTCAGCACGATGTTCTGGCCCAGGCCCTGGTGCCGCTCGGTGCGCTCGCGGTGGATCGCGCACGGCACGCCCAGGTACGCGCCCTCCTCCTGGAGGCCGCCGGAGTCGGTCACCACGAACTTGGCCTTGGTCAGCAGCGGCAGGAACGCGAGGTAGCGGACCTTCGGCCGCAGCATGAAGCGCTCGTCGTCGAACAGCCCGTTCAGGTCGAGCGCGTCGAGCCGCTCGCGCTCGTGCGCGCCGACGAGGTACAGCAGCGGCGTCTTCTCGCTGGCCTTCTTCAGCAGGTGCAGCACCTCGCGGAACTTCTCCGGGCGCTGGAGCAGCTCGAACCGGTGCAGCGTGACGAGCCCGAACTCGGCGGGCACGTCGTAGGGCAGGCTGTCGCTCTCCTTGGCCAGCCGCAGCGCGTCGATCACCGTGTTGGCCCCGGTGTCGACCACCACGCCCCGCGCCCGGCGCAGGTTGCGCACCTCGCGCGGCGTCGGCGCGAAGTGGATGTCGACCAGCCGGGCGGCGATCCGGCGGTTCGCCTCCTCCGGCAGCGGGCTGAGCAGGCTGCCGGAGCGCGTCCCGGCCTCGACGTGCGCGACCCGCGCGCCCAGCAGGCGGCCGATCAGCGAGCCGTACGGCGTGGTGAACGTGTCGCCGTGCACCACGACCAGCCCCGGCTTGCCGTCCGAGGTGAGCGCCCGGCGCAGCTCCTCGCGCCGACCGGCGACGGACCGGGCCACGGACGCGACCCAGCCGGGCACCTGCGCGGGCCGTTCCAGGTTGCGCGCCCGCTCCTCGGGCACGAGCCACACCTCGGGCTTGGGCAGCCGGAGGTCTTCGAGGGTGTCCGCGACCTCGTCCACGTGCTGCGCGGTGAACCACAGTTGCGGCTTCGCCCCGCGCGCCACGATCGCGTGGTACACGGGAGCGATCTTGATCAGCTCCGCGGTGGTGCCCACGATGAAAGAAATCACCGGAAGTCGCTTCCCTCTCGGCTGGAACCAGCTCAGCCGCACGCGGCTGTGGACCCGGACGAGTGTAATCTGCACGGCCGTGAGCCAGACCATCGCCTCCCAGGCGCCAACGCTCAGTGTCGTCTTCCCCGCGTACAACGAGGAGAAGTGGATCGGACGCTCGATCGACGCCGTCCTGGTCGCCGCGCGGGAGGCCGACTGGCAGGTCGAAATCGTCGTCATCGACGACGGCAGCACCGACGGCACGCCGGAGCTGCTGGACAAGTACGCCGAGCTGCACGGCGTCGTGGTCGTGCACCAGCAGAACCAGGGCCGGTTCGAGACCGTCCGCACGGCGATCCGCACGGCGGGCTCCGAGCGCGTGCTCATCCTGGGCAGCCGCGTGGTCGTGGACCCGCACTCGCTGGCGTACCTGAAGGACCAGTTGGTCAACCACCCCGAGCGGGTGGTGTGGAACGGCCACGTGCGGGTCGAGTCGGACGGCAACCCGTACGCGGGCTTCTGGAACGGCCTGCTCCAGGTCATCTGGCGGCGCTACCTCAAAGAGCCGCGGCTGATGTCGTTCGGCATCGAGGATTTCGACGCGTTCCCCAAGGGCTCGGGATTCTTCTGCGCGCCGAAGGAAATGTTGCTGAACGCTTCCGCGGCGTTCGACTCGATGTTCGACGACATTCGTTTCGCCAGTGACGACACCCGGCTCATCCGGTGGATCGCCGAACGGGAGCGGATCTACATCTCGCCCGACTTCTCCTGCTCCTACTACCACGGCCGCGAGTCGATCCGGAAGTTCGCCAAGCACGCGTTCTTCCGCGGCACCACGTTCATCGACGGCTACCTGGGCAACCCCGGCACCAGCCGCAAGATGGCGCTCGCCGCCCTGGGCGCCGGCGCGGCCGGGGTCACGCTGCTCGTCGCCCGCCCGAAGACGGCCGCCGTGGTGGCGGCGGCGGGCACGGCGGCGGCCGGCGGCGTGGTGAAGGCGTGTGGCGGCAGCACCGCGGACGCCACGGCGGTGTCCCGGATGCTGCCGGTGTTCGCGGTCAGCTTCGGCGCGGGCGCGGTGCGCGGCCTGTTCCTGGCGCTGCGGGCCAAGGTCCGCCGCTGATGCCGGAGCCCGAGGCCGCCGCTCGCCCTCAGGGGCGTTCACTCGGTCCGGTGACCGGGGCGCTGCTGGTCGCGTCCGTGTTCGGCTACGGGCTGATGATCCTGTGCGGCCGGGTCCTCGGCCCGGCCGACTACAAGGTCTTCCTCGCGTTCTGGGGACTGATCTTCGGCCTGGGCAGCGCGATCTCGCCGGTCGAGCAGGAGGTGTCGCGGCTGGCCGCGCAGGCCGAGCTGGACGGCCGCCGGACCGGGCCGGACGCGCTGCGGACGGTCGGCGTCGCCGCCGTGCTGGTGGCCCTGTTCGGGCTCGTGCTGTTCATCCCCCCGGTCAACGAACGCCTGTTCGACGGCCACGCCGAGCTGGTCGCCATCACCGTGTGCGGCGGGCTCGGCTACGTCGTGCTGTACGGCGTGCGCGGCCTGCTCATCGGCCACCGGCGCATCCCGGCCTACGCCGGCATCACCGTGGTGGAGCCGACCGTCCGCGTGGCGCTCGCGGTCCTGCTCGTCGTCGTGGGCCTGGCCGGGATCGTGCCGCTCGCCGTCGCCGTCGCCGCCGGCGTGCTGGCGTGGGTCGTGTTCACCCCGGTGACCGCCCGCCTGCTCGACCGGCGCGGTCCGGGCGCGGGCTGGCGGCCGGTGACGCGCACCACCCTCCAGCTCATGGCGGGCTCCACGCTCACCGCGACCGTGGTCACCGGCTTCCCCGCGATGGTGAGCCTGCTCGCCCCCGCCGGCGACCCCGCGGTGGTGGGCGCGTTCCTGTCCGCGCTGACCCTGGCCCGGTTCCCGCTGGTGGCGCTGCTGCCGGTGCAGGCGCTGGCGGTGCCCGCGATCGTGCGCCTGTCGGCCACCGCCGACGGCCGGCGCAGGCTGCACGGCTGGCTGCTCAAGGGCGTCGTCGGCGTGGTCGTGGTCGGCGTGGTCGGCGCGGCCGCCGGCGCGGCCGTCGGGCCGTGGCTGGTGCGCCTGGTGTACGGCCAGGGCTTCGTGGTGGCCGGCTGGGCCGTCGCCGGCCTGGTGTTCTCGTCCGTGCTGCTGGCCGGCGTGCAGCTGCTCGCGGCCGTGCTGCTGGCGCGCGGCCGGGCGGGCGCGGTGCTGCGCACCTGGGCGGCCACGGCGGCGCCGAGCCTCGCCGTGCTGGCGTGGTGGCCCGCGGACACGGTGGTCAGCTCGGTGCTGGGGCTCGTGGTGGGCCCGGCCGTCGGCGTGCTGGTCGGTTTCGTCGCGGTGTGGCGTCGGGGCGGTGCGGGCTGACTTCGCCCGGAAGGTACTCTGCGCACGCCAGGGGGGCTGGGGAAGCGCCCCACCACGACTGACAGGCCACCACTTCGATGAGTGCTGCACTGCTGCTGCTGTTGTACTGGCTGCCCGGACTCGCGTTCGGCGCGGCGATCAGGCTGCGCGGATGGGTGCTCGTCGCGGCCTCGCCGGCCCTGACCTACGGCCTCGTCTCGCTCGGGGGGCTGGTCCTCGGCGGGCTCGGGCAGAGCTGGACGCTGCTGACGTTCGGGATCTGGGTCGCCGCCGTGTCGGTGGTCGCGCTCCTGGCGTCGACGCTGGTGAACCGGCGGTGGCCGGCGGAGCGCGACGAGCGGCTCCCGCTGCGCGACCACCTCGTCGTCGGCGCGGGCCTCGCGGTCGGCCTGGCGGTCGGCGTGGTCACCTTCCTGCGCGGCATCGGCAGCCTGCACCGGCTCAGCCAGGACTGGGACGCGCCGCACCACGGCAACCTCGTGCGCTGGCTCGCCGAGCACCAGACGTCGCTGGTCTCCACCGCGGGCGCGATCGGCAACCAGCCCGAGAACACCTCGTACTTCTACCCGAGCACCTACCACCAGACGCTCGCGCTGCTGCTCGACAAGGCCGGCATCGGCCTGCCCGAGCTGCTCAACCTCGGCGCGCTGACCACGGTCGTCATCTGGCCGGTCGGCATCGTCGCCCTCGGCCTGGCCTGGCGGCTGCGGCCGCTCGTCGTGGCGTTCGCCGCCGCGGTGTCCACGTGGTTCTCGCCCTTCCCGTACGACTCGCTGTGGCGCGGACCGCTGTGGCCGTACGTGGCGGGCATCGCGCTGCTGCCGGTGCTGCTGGCCCTGGTCCCCTACCTGCTCAAGCCGCGCGGGCTGACCGGCCCGGTCGCGGTCGGCGTCATCGTGGCCGGCCTGGTCGGCCTGCAGACCAGCCTGGCCGTGCTCGCGTTCGGCCTGTTCCTGGTCGTGTTCCTGTGCTGCCTGGTCCGGCTCGTGCCGGTGGACTGGCGGCGCGCGTGGCCGACGCTGGTGGTCACCGCCGTGCTCGGCGCGGTGCTGGCGGTCCCGCTGATCCTGCCGTCGCTGGGCGCGGCGTCCGGCGTCACCGCCGCGATCTGGGCCTCGGAGGCGACGCCCGCCGGCGCGCTCGGCCAGACGCTGACGTTCTCCGGCGTCGTGGCGTTCCCGCAGTGGTGGATCGGGGTGCCCGCGTTCATCGGCATCGTGATGATGGTCCGGCAGCGGATCATGCTGTGGATGGTCGCCGTCTACGTCGTCTTCGGCGCGCTGTACGCGGCCACGGTGTCGCTGGAGACGCCGTTGATCCACAAGCTCACCGGCTTCTTCTACAACGACCACTGGCGGCTCGCGGTGCTGCTGCCGCTGCCCGGCTCGATCGCGTTCGGCGTGTTCGTCGTGACGACCGGAGCGTGGCTGGTCGAGCGGTACCGCGCCCGGCTGCTGCCGTCGGCGCCCGCCGAACGGGTCGCGATCGCCGCGAGCGTGGTCGTGTTCCTGGTGCTCGCGCTGGTCAGCGGCGCGTACGTGAACCGCAACGCGGGCCGGCTCGCGCAGAACTACGGCGACGGGCCGACGGTGAGCGCCGCGGAGCAGGAGGCGTACCGGTGGCTCGGGCAGCGGACCCGGCCGGGCGAGCGCGTCATGAACGACGTGGTCGACGGCAGCGCCTGGATGTACGCCGTGGCCAAGGTCGAGCCCGTCGTGTGGACGTTCTACGGCACCCCGGACGACTCCAAGCAAACTTATCTCGCCCGCAACCTGAACAAACTGGACCGCGATCCCCTGGTGCGCGAATACCTGACCGAATTGAAGGTCCGGTACGTCATCGTGGGGCGCGGATTCATCCGTCCCGAACGCCACACCGCGAAAGGGCTGACCGGCCTGGCCGGCGCCGAGGGCTTCCGCGAGGTTTTCGAGAACGACGGCGCGACGATCTACGAGATCGCCGGACAGGGAGACGTGGTCACCGCGACGGCTCCCGAGTCGAATCGCTGAACTGACGATAGGGTGTTGACGTGCCAGAAACGGTGACGCAAACCGGCCGGGTCCTGATCGTGCTCCCCGCGTTGAACGAGTCGGGGAACGTCGGCTCGGTGGTGGCCAAGGTCAAGGCGGCGATGCCGGACGCCGGCGTGCTCGTCGTGGACGACGGGTCGACCGACGACACGTCGGCGAAGGCGCGTGCCGCCGGCGCCGAGGTGGCCCGGCTGGCGGTGAACCTCGGCGTGGGCGGCGCGATGCGCACCGGGTTCCGGTACGCCGTGCGGCACGGCTACGACGTGGTCGTCCAGGTCGACGCCGACGGCCAGCACGACCCCGAGGAGCTGGCCGCCCTCCTGCGCGGGCTGGACGAGGCCGACATCGTGATCGGCTCCCGGTTCGCGGGCAAGGGCGACTACAAGGTGGGCGGACCGCGCCGCTGGGCGATGGTCGTGCTCTCGTTCGTGATGACCCGCCTGGCGAAGACCAGGCTCACCGACGTCACGTCGGGGTTCAAGGCGGCGGGGCCGCGGGCGGTCGCTTTGTTCGCCCGCAATTACCCGGCCGAGTACCTGGGCGACACGATCGAGTCACTGGTGCTCGCGCTGCGCGCCGGGCTGGTCGTGAAGGAGATCCCGGTGGTGATGCTCGAACGCCAGTCCGGCACCCCGAGCACGTCACCCGTCAGGTCGGCTGTGTACCTCGGCCGCGCCGGGCTCGCCCTGTTGCTCGCACTCGTGGGCCGCGCGCCCGCGGCGGCCCCAACCGATGGCGGGTTGGTGGGGGTGGTGGGGGGGGTGGGGTTGTTGTGGATAATGGGGGGGGGTTTAGTTGGTGTGCGAGTGGT
>NZ_JBHYXZ010000175.1:0-16676 GCF_042752395.1 Actinosynnema sp. NPDC059335
AGCCGGGTCCGCAGCTTGCGGTAGTGGATGAACCGGCCGATGGTGGCGCTCGTGCCGCCGGTGCCCGCGCCGACCACGACCCACTCCGGCTCCGGCTTGTCCTCCAGCGCCATCTGCTGGAACACCGACTCCGCGATGTTGTTGTTGCCGCGCCAGTCCGTGGCCCGCTCGGCGTGCGTGAACTGGTCCATGAAGTGCCCGTCCAGCTCCGCCGCGAGCCGCCGGGACTCGTCGTAGATCGCGCCCGGCTCGTCCACGAAGTGGCACTGCCCGCCCTGGCGCTCGATCAGCGCCACCTTCTCCGGGCTGGTCGACCGCGGCATGACCGCGATGAACGGCAGCCCGAGCAGCCGGGCGAAGTACGCCTCGGACACGGCCGTCGAACCGGACGACGCCTCGATCACCGGCGTGCCGCCGACCACCCAGCCGTTGCAGATCGCGTACAGGAACAGCGACCGGGCCAGGCGGTGCTTGAGCGAGCCCGTGGGGTGGGTGGACTCGTCCTTCAGGTAAAGGTCGATACCCCACTCCGGTGGGAGGGGGAACGTCAGCAGGTGCGTGTCGGCGCTGCGGTTGGCATCCGCCTCGATGATGCGGACGGCCTCGCACACCCACTCCCGGGTCCGGGAGCTGCATCGGTCTACCGAAAGGGTCACGCCGGCAGGTTAACTTCTGCGGCGTGACCCCACACCCGATCGCCCCCCGCCCCGGCGGCCTGCTGGCCCGAGCCCGCGGGTGCGGCGGCGCCGCGCGCCGCCCCCCCCCCCGCGGGGGGGGGGTGTGTGGGCCTGCTCCCGCTGGGCCCCCGCCCCCCGGCCCCCCCCCCCCCCCCCCCCCCCACTCCCGATCGCCCCGCTCACCGGCTGCCTGCTGGCCGGAGCCGTCGGCGACGCGCTCGGCGGCTCGATCGAGTTCGACCGGATCGACCGCATCCGCGGCCGGTTCGGCCCGGCCGGCCTGACCGACTACGCCCCCGCGTACGGCCGGCTCGGCGCGATCACCGACGACACCCAGATGACGCTGTTCACGCTGGAAGGGCTCGTGCTGGCCCGTCGGCGCGGCAGCGACCCGGTGCACGAGGTGCGCGTGGCGTACGCCCGGTGGCTGCGCACGCAGGGCGGCCCCGAGGTCACCCGCGACGGGTGGCTGCTGGACGTGCCGGAGCTGCACGACCGGCGCGCGCCCGGCACCACGTGCCTGACCGCGTTGCGCTCCGGCGTGCCGGGCACGGTGGACGCGCCGATCAACGACTCGAAGGGCTGCGGCGCGGTGATGCGCGCCGCGCCGGTGGCGTTGTGGTCCGACGACGTGCACGAGGTGTTCGAGCTGGCCGCCGCCACCGGCGCGCTGACCCACGGCCACCCCAGCGGCTACCTGTCCGCGGGCGTGCTGGCGGTGCTGGTGCAGCAGTTGCTGGCAGGCGCGTCGCTGCCGGCCGCGATCGGGGTGGCGCGGGCCGAGCTGGTCGGGTGGGACGGGCACGAGGAGCAGTTGGCCCTCCTCGACCTCGCCGTGGAGCTGGGCGTGGGCGGTGTGCGGCCGACACCCGAGGTGATCGAGACGACGCTGGGCGGCGGTTGGGTCGGCGAGGAGGCGTTGGCGATCGCGGTGCTGACCGCGCTGGCCGCGCGCGACCTGGCGGACGGGCTGCTGCTCGCGGTCAACCACTCGGGTGACAGCGACTCGACCGGCGCGCTGTGCGGGAACCTGCTCGGCGCGCGGGACGGCGTCGGGGCCATCCCCCGGCACTGGCTGGACGTGCTGGAGCTGCGGGACGTGGTGGAGCGCCTGGCCGGCGAGGCGGAGGCCGCGTTCGGCCGGTGAGAAGCGGGGCGGCGGAGGGTTGACCCGCCTTAATCTACATAGATAGGCTTGGCGCGTGGAACCGCTCGGGCGCATCGGAGGGGCCACCGTCGACGTGCTGGAGGTGCTGCTCGGCAGCGACCGGCCGCGCTGGGGCCTGGAGATCATCAAGCTGACCGGGCGGCCGTCCGGCAGCGTCTACCCGCTGCTCGACCGCCTGGAACGGGCCGGGTGGGTCACGTCGTCGTGGGACGACGACAGCGAACGCCGCGGCCCGCGCCGCCGGATGTACGTGCTCACGCCGGACGGCGCCCGCGAGGCGACCCGGGTGTGCGCGAGGAAGGCCCGACCCGTGCCCGTCACCCGACCGGAGGTAGCCCGATGACCCGACTCGCCCTGGCCCTGGTCCGCGCGGCGGCCGCGTTCCTGCCGCGCGGGCAGCGGGACCGCTACCTGGAGCAGTGGCGCGCCGACGTGCGGGGCGCGCGCGAGGTGGGCTTGCACCCGCTCGGGGTGGCGTTCGGCGCGGCCCGCATCGCGCGCCGCGAGCGCCCGCCGACACCGCTGCCCGTCGGCCCGCTGGCGCTGGCCCTGCGGCTGCGCGAGAGCACGAACATCGGCGCGGTGCTGGCCGTGGTGCTGCTGGCCAACCTCGGCGGGACGATCCTGCTGGTGGTCTAGGCCGTGCCGCCGCCGCGCCCGGCACGCCACCGCCGGATCCGACGGGACGGTCCGGCGGTCTAGGCGGCGTCGCCGCGCAGCTGGGCGCGCAGCTTCTCGCGTTCGGCGCGGCGCGCGGCCTGCTTGACCTCCAGGCCCTGCGCGACCCGCGCGCGCAGGCCGCTGAACACGAACAGCGACAGCGGCAGCGCCACCACCACGCCCACGGCCAGCGCCACCAGCAGCGGCACGTTGACGAGCACGAGCAGCGCGGTGACCGCGGCGACCATGCCCAGGCGTGCGCAGATGTAGAGCGTCACATCACGACCCAGGTGCACGGTTCCCCAGGTTACGCGTCGTCCGCGGCGCCGGCCGCCGCGGTGTTCGGCCGGCCCTCGAACCGGGTCGACAACACGACCGTGGTGCGGGTGCGCGCGACGCCTTGGATGCGCCGCAACCGGCCGAGGGAGCGCTCCAGGTCGTCCACCGTGGCGACCCGGACCTTCACGATGAACGACTCGTCGCCCGCCACCCGGTAGCACGACTCGACCTCGACCAGCTCGCCCAGCGCGACCGCCAGCTCGTCGTCGTCCGCGGTGTCGGTGGGGTGGATGCTGACCAGCGCCGTGACCCCGAGGCCGACCGCGCTCGGGTCGACCACGGCGTGGTAGCCAACGATCACGCCGGTGGCTTCCAGCTTGCCGACCCGCTCGTGCACGGCGGAGGCCGACAGGCCCACCTTCCGGCCCAGGTCGGCGTAGGTGGCCCGGCCGTTCTCGCGCAGGGCGGCGATGATCTGGCGATCAAGAGCGTCCACCGGTCACAGGGTAGGCCCACCCCCGGCGATGTCCGAACCGCACGCTTCGTCCCTTACTACCTCTTTACCATCACCCAAGCGTTCGAGTACCCGATGGGTGAGGTGCCACGATGCGTCCGGTACGTCTGTTCGCCATCGGGGAGGAAAGCCGTGACCGTGACGCAGGGACACCAGGGGGAACGCCTGCTGACGCCGGGCGAGGTCGCGAACCTGTTCCGGGTCGACCCGAAGACGGTCACCCGCTGGGCGACCGCGGGCCGGATCGGTTCGATCCGCACGCCGGGCGGCCACCGCAGGTTCCGCGAGTCGGAGGTCCAGGAGCTGTTGTCCCAGCTCACCACCGAGGCGACCGAGCCCGTCCGGCACTGAGCACGTGCACCTCCGCGACACGGGTAATCTCGTGGCAAAGGAGGTGGCGACCATGCTCTACCTGCTCGCGGTGGTCGGTGCGCTCACCATCGCCGTGCTGCTGTGGCGCGCGTTCGGGCCGGACCGGGTCGATACCGCCCCCAGCCGTCGGTTCGTGGCGCCCGACGACAACCCCGACTTCCTGCGCAAGCTCGGCGAGCAGCGCAAGAAGAAGGCGGACGACGAGGAGTGAGACGGCGGAGGGGCCTCGGTCGAGGCCCCTCGTCGCGCGCTAGTTGTTCGGGAAGTCGTCGGCCACCGTGGCGGCCAGCTCCAGCAGCGCGAGCCGGGTGTCCGGGGCGAGCTTGTCCAGCTCGATCTCCGCGCCCTCCTCCAGGTGCGTGTCGAACGGGATCCGCACCACGGCGCGGCAGCGCTGGGCGAAGTGCGCGGCCAGCTTGTCCAGGTCGACCTTGCCCGAGCCCGGCCGCACGGAGTTGATCACCGCGACGGACTTCGCGACCAGGTCGCGGTAGCCGTGGGCGTCGAGCCAGTCCAGCGTCGCCGCCGAGGTCTGCGCGCCGTCCACCGAGCCGGACGAGACCAGCACCAGCGAGTCGGCCTGGTCGAGCACGCCCTTCATGGCCGAGTGCATCAGGCCGGTGCCGCAGTCGGTGAGCACGATGTTGTAGAACAGCTCCAGCAGCGCCATCGTGCGCAGGTAGTCCTGGTCGCTGAACGCCTCCGACACGGCCGGGTCCTGCTCGGACGCCAGCACCTCCAGGCGGCTCGGCGACTGCGACGTGTAGGCGCGCACGTCGCTGTACCGGGTGATCTTCGAGGCGTCGCGCAGCAGGTGCCGCACGGTCGCCGTGGTCTCCCGGGGCACCTTCAGCGCCAGCGTGCCGCGGTCGGGGTTGGCGTCCACCGCGATGACCCGGTCGCCGCGCAGCGAGGAGAACGTGGAGCCGAGCGTGGTCGTCGTCGTGGTCTTGCCGACGCCGCCCTTGAGGCTCAGCATCGCGATCTTGTAGCAGCCGCGCAGGGGCTGGTTGATCCGGGTGATCAGCTCGCGCCGGCGGATGTCCGCGGGGCTCTCGCCGAGGTTGACCAGGCCGCCGGTGATCGAGTGCAGCGTCTTGCGCCAGCCGGACTGCGGGGGCCGCTTCGCGCGCTTGATCAGCTGCTGCGAGGAGACCTCGTTGGCGTTGGCGCGCTGGGGCGGCTGCGGCTGGACGCTCTGCGGGAAGTTGTTGGGGAACCCGCCCTGGTACTGGGGCTGACCGGGCTGGCCGGGGGCCGGGTACGCGCCGGACGGGCCGCCGGACACCTGGTACGCCCCCGACGGGCCGCCGGAGACCTGGTGGGGACCGGACTGCTGACCCGAGACCTGGTACGGGCCGGACTGCTGACCGGACACCTGGTACGGACCCGACTGCTGACCGGACACCTGGTACGGGCCGGACTGCTGACCGGACACCTGGTACGGACCCGACTGCTGACCCGAGACCTGGTACGGACCCGACTGCTGACCCGGCGCCGGGTAGGGGCCGGACTGCGCCGGGAAGCCGCCCGACGGCGGACCGGTCACCGGGCCGGACGCCGACGGGTCCAGGTAGACGGTCTGCGGGTCGACGTAGTGGGCTCCCGATCCCGGCTCGACCTGGTAGCCGCCCGACTGGTTCGGGTTGGGCTGCTGCCCGTCCCCTCCGGCCGGCTGCTGCCACGACGGCTCAGGATTCTCGTAGCGACCGGTCACCGCTGGGGTCCTCCCTGAGCGAAGCGGATCGAGACCTCCCCGACCCCACGCGTCCGACGGTAGTCGGCGACCAGTGGTTCCTCGACACTGGGTGTGCGCTCAGCCACGTGCTCCGCGACGGGCCGCCGACACCGCGTGACTGGTGGTCTACGGGATCAGCCGACCCCGGCGTACGAGTGCAACCCAGTCGTTACGAGGTTGATGAAGAACAGGTTGAACACGGTCAGCGCGAAGCCGAGCGAGTTGATCCAGGCGGCGGGCCGGCCGCGCCACCCGGCCGTCGCGCGCGCGTGCAGGTACGCCGCGTAGACCACCCACGAGACGAACGCGACCGTCTCCTTGGGGTCCCAGCCCCAGAACCGGCCCCACGCCGCCTCGGCCCAGATCGCGCCGCAGATGATCCCGATCGTGAACAGCGGGAACGCGAAGACCGTGCTGCGGTAGGCGAGCCGGTCGAGCACGTCGGCGTCGGGCAGCCGGCGGAACCGGGCCCGGCCGGAGGACTTCATCAGGTACAGCACGCTGGCCACGCCGGGCACCAGCAGCACGCCGCTGGACACGGAGATCACCGACACGTGCACCACGAGCCAGTACGACTGGAGCGCCGGCTGCACGGGCGCGGCGTCGGCGTAGAGGACCGTGCCGCCGAGGAACATCAGGATCACGATCGGCACGAGCACGAACCCGCCGAGCCGGCGCACCGGGAACGTGCGGGACAGCACCAGCCACGTGACGACGGCCGCGAGCGTCAGCATCGAGCCGTACTCGTACATGTTGCCCCACGGCGCGCGTTCGGTCGCGAGACCGCGCAGCACCAGCGAGGCGGCCTGGAGCAGCGCGCCGAGGACGGCCAGCGCCACGCCCATGCGGCCCAGGCGCTCGGCGCGGGACCGCTCCGGCCTGACGACCAGGCCCGGCGTCCACGTGCCGTCGGCCTGCGTCCCGCCCGCGGCGACCGCGCCCGACGCCGGGGTGCCGGCCAGTTCGCGCTCCCGGGCCTTCGCGGGCCGGGCGAACGCCGCCTCGCACAGGTACAGCACGGCGGCGAAGAAGTAGATCGCCACGGCCGCGCCGTAGGTCCAGTCGCTGTAGGTCGCCAGGGCCGCGTTGACCGGCATCAGCTCTCCTCCTTGTCGGCGGACGGGTCACGGGGGTCCACCAGGTCGCGGGCCAGCCCGGTGAACTCCTCCCCGTACCCGGCCTGGTCGGTGCGCGCGAGGCCGCCGACCTCGATGACGGTACGCCCGCCGTCCCCGGGCGTCGCCCGGACCCAGACCCGGCGGCGCTTGATACTGAGCGAGACGCCCAGACCCAGGATGACCAGCACCGAGAACACCAGCACCCACACCTGCGTCGGGTCGTGGGACACCTGCAACGACACCCAGTCGCGGACGCCGTCGAAGCGGATCACGGTGCCGTCGTCCAGGGTCAGCTCCTCGCCGACCTTGAGGTTCTGCCGGGCGACCTTGGTGAGCTTGCCGTCCTCCACCATCTTCCGGTCGATCGAGAAGATGGACTGGCCGCGCCCGGAGTCGGTGCCGAGGTCGCCGCGGTAGACGTCGACCGCCACCGCCGGGTCGTTCGCGGCGGGGAACGCGGAGTCCAGCAGCTCGCCGCGGAACGCGGCGGTCGGCGCGAGGAGGCCGGTGATCGCGAGCTGGCTCTTGCGGCGCTGCTCGGCGTCCGGCACGTTCGGCGGGTCGAACTTCGTCGCGCCCTCGGAGGCCAGCGTCAGGAGGTTCACCGGCCGCCACTGGGTGGCCCCGGTGCGGGTCTCGCCGTTGGGGAAGGTGACCGTGAACAGCGGCGTGTAGCCGTGGCCGAGCAGGTAGAGCCGGTCGCCCGCGGTGCGCAGGGGGCTGTTGACCTCCAGCGGGTACGGCCGCCAGGTGCCGGTCTCCAGGTCCGCGCCGGACTGGTAGGCGATGGACGCGCGGTAGCTCTCGGCCTGCCCGTTGTGCAGGTAGGTGGCCTCGAAGTCGTCCACCTTCACGCAGAACTGGTTGAGGTTCGTGCCGTCGACGCGCAGGCCGGGGCGGAACGTGTCGTAGTTGTAGACGCCCGAGTTGCAGAACTGGTCGCCGTTGGCCTGCACGATGACCTGGCCCTCGTAGCCGAACATCTTGCCCAGCGCGAACGCCACCAGCAGGCCCAGCAGCGAGAAGTGGAACACCAGGTTGCCGGTCTCGCGCAGGAACCCGCGCTCGGCGCTGACCGTCCGGGAGCCGTCGGGCTCCTCGCGGACGACCTTGCGCCAGCCCTTGAGCCGGCGTTCGGCGTGCTCGACCACGGCCTGCGGCGACGCGGACGTCTCGGCCGACGCGTGGTGCGGCATGCGGGACAGGTTGCGCGGCGTCAGCACCGGCTTGGCGCGCATCTGCTTGAAGTACTCGAACGTGCGCGGCAGCAGGCAGCCGACCAGCGACACGAACAGCAGCACGTAGACCGCGGAGAACCAGACGCTGGCGTAGACGTCGAAGAACTGCAGCTCGTCGAGGAACCGGCCCCACCAGCCGTGCTCCGCGATGTACTCGTCCACCTTCACCGCGTTCAGCGAGCGCTGCGGCAGCAGCGCGCCGGGCATCGCGCCGAGGGCGAGCAGGAACAGCAGGGTCAAGGCGGTGCGCATGGCCGTGAGGCCGCGCCACGTGTTGCGCAGGAAGGCGAGGACGGTACCCACTACAGCGGCAGTTCCAGGTCGGTGATCACGGCGTCGCGCAGCCAGGCGACGAAGTCGCCCCACAGGCCGGTGACCAGTGCCACGCCCACGGCGATCAGCAGCACGCCGCCGAAGACCTGGACCTGGCGGACGTGCGAGCGCAGCCAGCCGGTCGTCCGGACCGCCCAGCGCGCGCCCAGCGCGATGAGGATGAACGGCAGGCCGAGGCCCAGGCAGTAGGCCAGCACGAGCAGGCCGCCGCGGGCGGTGACCGAGCCGACCTCGGTGCTGCGGGTCAGCGCCAGCACGCCCATCAACGTCGGTCCGATGCACGGGGTCCAGCCGAGCGCGAACACCCCGCCGAGCAGGGGCGCGCCGAAGAGGCCGGCACGCGGCGTGCGGTGCACGCGGACGTCGCGCTGCAACGCCGGGACGAGGCCGATGAACACCAGGCCCATGGCGATGGTGATGACACCGCCGATGCGCTGGAGCAGGTCGCCCTGCAACCAGAACAGGTCGGTCAACCCGAGCACGACGAACGAGGTCAGGGCGAACACGGCGGTGAAGCCGAGGACGAACAGCAGCGCCGCGCCGGCGACCCGCCAGCGGCCGGTCTTGCGCGCCTCGCCGTCCTGGACCGCGGGCGCCTCCGCGCCGACCAGGCCCGCCAGGTACGCCAGGTAGCCGGGGACCAGGGGCACCACGCACGGGGAGGCGAACGAGATCGCCCCGGCCAGCACCGCCAGCCCGGTGGCGAGCAGGATCGGGCCCGAGGTGGCCAGATCGGTCGGGTTCACGGGGTTCAGGGTAGGTATCCGCGACTTGACGCCGTGCACCGGCATCCCTTATGGGCGACTCAGGTCACAGTGACGGAGTGGCCCGGTCGTGCCTCGATCGGCGGCACGGGCAGCGGACAGCGGTGATCTCCTACCCGTTTTGGGCCCGTTCAAACCAAACCATCAACCCTTGTGGGCTAGCGCTCAACTCCATAGCGTGACTGCATGCGCGCACTCCGGGCCGCCTTGGCCGTGCTGGCCGTCGCCTCCGCCGTCGTCGCCGCTCCCCTGCCCGGCGGCGCCGCGGAGCGCGCCGAGCCGGCCGTGGAGTGGCTGGAGGTCTTCGCGCCGGACGGCACGATCTCGCGGACGCCCGTCCCGGTCGCCGTCGAGACCCGCGCCGCGCCCGCCGAGGTGTCCGCCGCCGTGGTGCCCGTTCAGCAGACCGGCGCGCCCGACCAGCGGTTCGACCTGGTGTTCGTGGGCGACGGCTACACGGCCGACGAGCTGGACTCGTTCCACGACCACGTGGTGGGCAAGTGGGAGGAGCTGGCCTCGGTGGAGCCGTTCAAGTCCTACCGGCAGCACTTCAACGTCTGGCAGGTCGACGTGGTGTCGAACGAGTCGGGCGTGGACCACGACCCGACGCTCGGCGTCGAGCGCGACACCGCCCTCGACATGGGCTTCTGGTGCCAGGGCCGGGACACCCAGACCGAGCGCCTGCTGTGCGTGAACCAGACCAAGGCCGCCCAGTTCGCCGCGCTCGCCCCGGAGGCCGACCAGGTCATCGCGCTCGGCAACACCGCCAAGTACGGCGGCGCGGGCGGCGGCGTGGCGACCGCGGCCGGCGCGAACGACCAGGCCGGGCAGATCGCGGTGCACGAGCTGGGCCACTCGATCGGCGGGCTGGCCGACGAGTACGACTACCCGTACGACCGGTACGGCGGCGCGGAGCCGACCGAGGTGAACGTGACCGCCGACCCGACCGGCGCGAAGTGGTCCGCCTACCTGGGCCAGGCGTCGCCGGACGGCGGTGTGGTCGGCGCGTTCGAGGGCGCGCGGTACCACCGGTACGGCCTGTACCGGCCCACCGAGAACTCGGTCATGCGCACGCTGGGGCGCGAGTTCAACCTGATCGGCCGGGACGCGATGGTCGCCGCGTTCCGGGCGAAGGTGCCCGGACTGCGCTGACGGCTACTCCGCGGCCAGGTCCTTGACCAGTTGCAGCAGGTCGGTCGCGATCACGGGCCCCAGGAACGCCGCCGCCACGCGGTGCTGCTTGTCGAGCACGAACGTGGACGGCACGGTGTTCGGCGGCAGGCCGCGGAACGACAGCATCGCCCGGCCGGACTGGTCGTAGATCGACGGGTAGCTCAGCTTCCGGTTGGTCATGAAGTCGCGGGGCGACTCGGTCGAGCTCTCCTTGACGTCCACGCCCAGCACCTGCACGCCCAGCGGCCCGGTCTCGTCCTGGACCTTCTGCAGCTCCGGCGCCTCGGTCCGGCACGGCGGGCACCACGCGCCCCAGATGTTGACGACCACGACCTTGCCCGCGTAGTCGTCCAGCGAGATCGTCTTGCCGTCCTCCATCAGGCTCGGACCGGTCAGGCCCTTCACCGGCTTGCGCTCGTCGCCCTCGTAGCGCAGCTTGGTCTCGCCGTTGGGCGCGACGAGCTGGAACTCCGAGCCCGCCACCACCGCGTCGTCCCCGGTCGAGCAGCCCGCCAGGACCAGGACCGCGGCGGCGAGGCCCGCCAGCGCCGATCGCGCCCTCATGCGCCGGTCACCCTCGGGTTGGTCGCGCCGACCGGCTCGGTGTAGACCACGCGCACCAGCTGCTCCCCCTCGAACACCAGGCTGGTCAGCGACGCGAGCGAGCACTCGCGGCGACGCGGGTCGTGCCACATCCGCTTGCCCTCCACGAACCGGCGCAGCGTCCAGATCGGGAGCTGGTGGGACACGCACACCGCCTCGTGGCCCTCGGCCACCGCGCGGGCCCGCTGCACGGCGCCGAGCATCCGGTGCGCGATCGCCAGGTACGGCTCGCCCCACGACGGCCGGAACGGGTTGACCAGCTTCGGCCAGTGCTTCGGCGAGCGCAGCGCGCCGTCGCCGACGGCCACCTTCAGGCCCTCGAACCGGTTGTCCGCCTCGATCAGCCGGTCGTCGGTGGCCAGCTCCAGCCGGTGCGAGTCGGCGATCGGCGACGCGGTCTGCTGCGCCCGCTCCAGCGGTGACGCGACGACGTGCGCGATGTCGTGGTCGGCGAGGTGCTCGGCCACGGTCAGGGCCTGCCGCTGGCCGCGCTCGGACAGCCGGAAGCCCGGCAGGCGGCCGTAGAGGATGCCGGTCGGGTTGTGCACCTCGCCGTGCCGCAGCAGGTGGACGACGGTGCGGCTCACCGGGCCACCCCCTCGGGGGCGGTGGCGCTCGCGGCGGCGCGGGCGGCGTGCGGGAGGGCGTCGGCGACGACCTCGAAGTCCGCGTCGGTCATGGCGGCGTTGACGAACCACGCCTCGAACGCGCTCGGCGGCGCGTACACGCCGCGTTCGAGCAGGGCGTGGAAGAACGGCGGGAAGCGCCACGTCTCGGCGGCCTGGGCGCCGGCGTAGTCGGTCACCTCGCGGTCGGTGAAGAACACGCTGACCAGGTTCCCGGCGAACTGCACGCGGTGCGCGACGCCCGCCTCGGTGAGCGCGGCGGTGAACAGCGCGCCCAGGCGCGTGGCGTTGGCGTCCAGGGTGCGGTAGACGTCGTCGGTGGCGGCGCGCAGCGTGGCCAGGCCCGCGGCGACCGCGACCGGGTTACCGGACAGCGTGCCCGCCTGGTAGACCGGGCCGGACGGGGCCAGCTTCGCCATCACGTCCGCGCGGCCGCCGAACGCCGCGGCGGGCAGGCCGCCGGACATGACCTTGCCGAACGTGTAGAGGTCGCCCGCGACGTTCTCCAGGCCGTACCAGCCGGCGCGGGACACCCGGAAGCCGGTCATGACCTCGTCCATGACCAGCAGCGCGCCGTCGGCCTCGCAGAGCCGCTTCAGCTCGGCGTTGTGCTTCGGCGCGACCGCGCCCATGTTGCCCGCGGCGGCCTCCGTGATCACGCAGGCGATCTCGCCGGGGTGCTCCTCGAACGCCCGGCGGACGGCGTCGAGGTCGTTGTAGGGCAGCACGAGCGTGTCGGCGGCCTGGGCGCCGGTGACGCCCGGCGACGTGGGCAGGCCGAGCGTGGCGACGCCGGAGCCGGCCTGGGCGAGCAGGGCGTCCACGTGGCCGTGGTAGCAGCCGGCGAACTTGACCACCTTGCGGCGGCCGGTGAAGCCGCGGGCCAGCCGGATCGCGCTCATCGTGGCCTCGGTGCCGGAGTTGACCAGGCGGACCCGGCGCACCGGGGCGACCCGGTCGATGATCTCCTCGGCCAGCTCGACCTCGCCCTCGGTGGGCGTGCCGAAGGACAGGCCGCGGGTGGCGACCTCGCGCACGGCCCGCACCACGTCCGGGTGAGCGTGCCCGAGGATCATCGGGCCCCAGGAGGACACCAGGTCGACGTACCGGTTGCCGTCGGCGTCCCACAGGTGCGGGCCCTCGCCGCGCACCATGAACCTCGGCGTGCCGCCGACCGAGTGGAAGGCCCGTACCGGGGAGTTCACGCCACCGGGGATCACCGCCGCCGCGCGCTCGAACAGTGCCTGGGATCGCGTCGCTGTCACGGGGTCCAGTCTCACACGTCGGGTTCGGCGACCTGCTCCCGACCACGGGTCCGCACGGCGAGCACGGTCTGGCGCACGGCGTCGAGCAGCAGCACCCCGGCCACCGTGACCAGGCCGATCGACGGGCCGATCCAGTTGCCCTTGAAGCGGGTCGCCTCCAGCGGCGGGTGGTCGGGCACGGGGTAGCTGTAGTGCTCGACGCCCCGGTTCCAGCACCACACCGCGAGGGGCACGAGCAGCGCGATGAGCACCACCTCGCCGACCGCGATCAGCGCGCGTTTCGGCTGGTGCAGCGTCGGCGCGCCGGGCCCGGGGTCCGGCGCGGTCTCGGTCTCGACGGGAGCCGCAGTCACGCCGGTCAGCTTCTCACGCCCGCGGCGCACCGGGTCCGCTCCCGCCGTCGCGCGTGCTCACCAGCCGCGCCATCGCGGCGCGCAGCGCGTCCGCGTCCCGCGCCCAGCCCGTCACCACCGTGCCGTCGGCGAGCCGGACGGGCACCGGCTCCGTGCCGCGGGGCAGGGTCCAGCCGCCGCCCAGCACCTTCGCGCCGGACCGGGGCTCGACGCCCTCGACAGCCGCCACGTCCCGCATCGGCAGCTCCTCCCGGCCCTGGTGCAGGGCGACGGGCGTGAGGCGGACCGCGTAGAGGCGGCGGCGTCCCTGCACCCAGAGGGCGGTCGGCAGGAGCAGGAGCAGCGCGACGAACACCCACAGCAGCGGGCGGGTCGAGCCGGTCAGCGCTTCCACGCCCAGGCCGAGGGCGGCGAACACCGGGCCCCACAGCAGCGGCCACCAGGACGCGCCGGGTTCGGCGTACAGGGTGGGTTGGTCCACGTGACGCCTACCCGAGGTTGCCGGAGAAGTACCGGCGCGTGCCCGGCAGGAAGCCGAACACGGCCGCGGCGGCGGGCAGCGCGAGGCGCAGCACGATCACCGCCCACGACACCGGCTCGGTCCCGCCGTCGCGGGCGGCGACGATCGCGGCGGCCAGCGCGAGGACGCCGATGACCAGCGCGCCGCCGCACAGGCCGAGGCGGGCGTGGTAGCTGCCGCCCAGCAGCAGCACCGCGCCCCAGATGCCGGCGACGGCCAGGCACGCGCCGGCGAACAACGCCATGATCGGGCCGAAGCCGGCGAGCGCGCCGTCCTCGGCCAGCGTGCGGACGAGCGAGCCGATCGGCCAGGACAGCGACGCCAGCACCCACAGGACGAACGAGACGACGACGGCGTTGGGGCGGGTCGGCGCGGTGGTGTGCTGGTCGACGCTCCGCATCTGGCCGGGGTAGGGGTACGGGGGTGGGGGCTGGTGTTGCGGTGAGGGCTGGTGTTGCGGCTGGTACGGGGGTTGGTGTGGCTGGTAGGGCGGTTGCGGGCTGGTCATCGGGACCTCACCCACCGGGCCGTGCCGGGCAGCCAGGTCAACGCCAACCCGACGGCGATCAGCAACAGCGTCACCAGGTTCGCGGCGCTCGCCCCCGGCAGCACGATCCACAGCACGTGCAGCACGGCCACGGCGGTCAGCACGCCGCGCGCCCACCGCGTGCCCCGGCGCAGCAGCCACCCGAACACGCCGTAACCGATCGTGAAGAGCACCGCGACGAGGGTGAGCTGCCACAGCAGCCCGGTGACCGCGGCGGGGTCGTCGCCTGCCCGGACCGCGGCCTGCTCCAGCGCGGGCCGGCGCAGCCACAGCACCAGGCCCTCCAGCAGCAGGAACGCGCCGAGGGCCAGCCAGACGGCGACCGCGCCGCGCACGACCGCGGGCGGCTGCTCGGTCATCCGACGCGTTTGGCCGAGTCGAAGTAGACCTTGGAAGCGGGCAGGTACAGCGTCACCACGGCGGCGGCGACGACCAGCATGATGAGCACGCCGATCAGGGAGAACCCGATCAGGTGGTAGAGGAACACCACCACGCCCAGGATCGTCAACGCGATCCGAGCCCAGTTGCGGCCGGCGCGGGCCTTGACCGCGAAGAACGCCATCAGCGCCGCGAGCACCACGCCGATGATCACGAGGAACACGAGGACGGCGGTCACCGCGGACTCGAGCTGCTCCACCGTGACGCCCGGGGTCTGGTTCTGCGCCTTGCGGGCCTCTTCCAGGGCCGTCCCCCGCTGGGTGAGCACCAGCACGGAGGAGACGACGAGCAGCAGCGCGCCCGCGAGCCACAGGAAGAACGACAGGCGGACTTCCTTGGGCTCCGGCACGGCGGGCCGCCCCTGGCCACCCGACCCGGCCAGCTCCGACTCGCTCAGCGGCGGCGGCGGGAGGTAGGAGGGCTGCTGCGGGTACGACTGCTGCGGGTAGGGCTGCTGCTCGTGCGGCTGCGAGGGCCTGTTCTCAGGGTCCTGTGGGGTCGTCACGTCCGGAACGCTAGGGCCCGGTCAAGGTCGTTGTCCACCGCGACAGGCGGTGGCTGCAGACCTGTGACCTGGGTTCTCCCGGTGCGTTTGGCCGCGCGCGTCAGCGGGTACCGACGGGGCGCGGCCTGAAGTGACCGGCGACGGACGCCTGGTACACCAGCACCACGGCCGCGGCGTCGATCAGCATCGTGAGGACGCCGAACGCGAGGTCCACCCCGCTGACCGCGAGGCCGAACGCCGCCGCGAAGCCCGAGACGGCGGCGACCAGCCGCACCACGCCGAGGAAGATCCCGCCGACGGCGAGGACGGTCAGCACGACGCGCGCCCAGTTGCGGCCCTGGGCCATCCGGTTCGCGAGCAGCGTGTAGACGAGGACCAGGGCGACGGCCATCAGCAGGCCGAACACGACCCCGCCGGTGGCGGCGGCGTCCAGCTCGTCCTGGCTCAGGTCCGGCTGCTGCGCGCGCAGTTCGCGGATCAGCATCCCGCGGTCGGCCAGTTGCACCACGAACCGCACCATGCCGACGGCGGCGCTGAGGATGAACAGCCAGCGGGCGATGTCGACCGGCTTGGGCGGCGGCGGGGTGGGCGGCTTGGCCGCCCGGGCGTTCCCCGGTCCGGTCGTTCGCGGTCCCGTCATTCCCGGTCCAGCCACGCGGCGGCCTCGACGGCCCAGTAGGTGAGCACGACGTCCGCGCCGGCCCGGCGGATCGACGTCAGCGTCTCCAGCACGGTGCGCTCGCGGTCGATCCAGCCGTTGCGGGCCGCGGCCTCGACCATCGCGTACTCGCCGGAGATCTGGTAGGCGGCCACCGGGACGTCGGACACCTCGGCGACGGCCTTGACGACGTCCAGGTACGGGAGGGCGGGCTTGACCATGACCAGGTCGGCCCCCTCGGCGAGGTCGAGGGTGGCCTCGCGGAGCGCCTCGCGGGCGTTCGCCGGGTCCTGCTGGTAGGTCTTGCGGTCGCCCTGGAGCTGCGACTCGACGGCGTCGCGGAACGGGCCGTAAAGCGCGGAGGCGTACTTGGCGCTGTAGGCGAGGATGCCGGTGTCGGTGTGGCCCGCCTCGTCGAGCGCGGCCCGGATGAAGCCGATCTGGCCGTCCATCATGCCGCTCGGGCCCACGAGGTGCGCGCCCGCTTCGGCCTGGGCGACGGCCATCTCGCCGTAGACCTCCAGCGTGGCGTCGTTGTCGACGGTGCCGTCGGGGGTGAGCACGCCGCAGTGGCCGTGGTCGGTGAACTCGTCCAGGCAGCAGTCCGACATCAGGACGGTCGAGTCGCCGAGTTCCCGGCGCAGGTCGCGCAGGGCGGCGTTGAGGATGCCGTCGGGGTCGGTCGCGCCGGAGCCGACCGCGTCCCGCTCGGCGGGCACGCCGAACAGCATGATCCCGCCGACGCCCGCCTGGACCGCCTCCACGGCCGCCTTGCGCAGCGACTCGCGGGTGTGCTGGTGGACGCCCGGCATGCTCTTGATCTCGGTCGGCGCGTCCGCGCCTTCCTTCACGAACATGGGCAGGACGAGGTGGCGGGGGCGCACGGTGGTCTCGGAGACCAGGCGGCGCAGGGCCGGGGTGGTGCGGAGGCGGCGGGGGCGGTGGGCTGGGAACACGGCGGGTACTCCCTGGCTGGGGGTGGTGCTGGGTGTTGCGGGGTGGTGCGCGGGTGTTGCAGGAGTTCTGGGGTGCGGTCCGGCTCGATTTGACATGGGGCCCTTACGGGCACCGGAGGCAGGCCGTAGCCGGCAGGCACGGCGGGGAAGAGCGTCCCGCCGAGCCTGCCG
>NZ_JBHYXZ010000176.1:0-16170 GCF_042752395.1 Actinosynnema sp. NPDC059335
CCGCCGCGCCGGGGGGGGCGTGACCCCGGCCGCGGTCGTGCTCATCACCCCGCTGGACGACCCGGGACCGGTGCTGCCGGGGGTGCTCGACGCCGGGCACCAGGTCCACCCCGTCGACGACGACCGGCTGCTCGCCATGGGCCGCTACCTCGACCTGGCCCGCGGGTGGACGCCCGCGCCGACCTCCGCGCCGGTGCTGCACGTCGGCACCGCGACCGAGCGCCCGCCGTCCGGGCGGGAGTCCGTCGTGGTCGCGGGCGACCACTTCACCGTGCTGGAACAGCACTCCGCCGCCACCGCGCTCGCGATCAGCAGCTGGCTCACGGACTTCCGCGGGTACGGGGCCGGGCTGTCCGAACTCAGGGAAAGGGACGTCCATGATCTGGGATGACGTGTTCATCGGCGGCACCGGCCGGTACCTGCCGCCGCGCACGCAGGCGACGGACGCCGTGCCCGACACCGACACCATGCGGCGGCTGCTCGCGCTGTCCGACTTCACCTCGTTCACCCGGTCCGACGACGTCACCGAGCACGCCATGGCGGTGCGGGCGGCGATCGGCGCGCTGCGGCAGGCCGGGCTGACCGGCGCCGACATCGCGATGGCCGCCTACGCGCAGATGGACCACCAGGACCACATGGCGTCCTCGTGCCACCTCCAGCGCGTCCTGGGCCTCGGCCACGCGCTGGTCTACGAGGTCGAGGCGACCAGCAACGGCGGCTCCGCCGCGCTCCAGGCCGCCGCCGCCCACCTGGTGGCCGACCGGAACGCCACCGCCACCCTCGTCACCGCGACCGCCCGGTTCCTGCCGCCGCGCTGGGAGCGGTGGCAGCCCACGGTCGGCATCTTCCTCGCCGACGGCGCGGCGTCGGCCGTGCTCACCCGCGACGGCGGCCGGGCCCGCCTGGTCGCCACCGCGAACAGCTCCGCCACCCAGATGGAGGTGCTCGCCACCCCCTCCATCCCGGACCCGCTCGGGCACCGCAACCGAACGCCGATCGAGGTCACCGGTCTCGCGCCCTACCTGACCCTGATGAGCGAGGCGCTGGTCGGCGCGGTCGAGCAGGCCGCCAAGGAGGCGAACGTCGCGGTCGCCGACGTGACCCGGTTCGTGGTCACCGGCCTGGGCCTGGCGCAGCTGCAGGTGGTCGTGCTGGAACCGCTCGGCATCGACCTGGACCGCACCACCTGGCCGTTCCTGCGCGAGCTGGGGCACGTCGGCCCGTGCGACCAGCTCCTCGGCGTGGACCACCTGCTCAACGACCCGGCGACGGCGCCGGGCGACACGATCATGGTGATCGGCCTGGGCATGGGCTCGCGGTTCACCGCCGCCCTGCTGGAGGTCACCGAACCGCCCACCCGCGGTACCACGTTCGTCACGGAGTCGGTCGCGGTCCCGGCCGTCGAGCGGTACGCCATCGACCCGTCCGGGAGCGACCTCTTCGGCGAGGCGGCCCGGCTGCGCGAACGCGGCCCGGCCACCCCCGTCCAGCTGCCCGGCGGCGTGGGCGCGTGGGCGGTCACCGGCCACGACGCGGTCAAGAAGCTGCTGCTCGACCCGGCCGTGTCCAAGGACGCCAACCGCCACTGGCCCGCGTGGCGCAACGGCGAGATCCCGCCGGACTGGCCGCTGATCATGTGGGTGGCGATGAAGAACATGTTCACCGCCTACGGCGAGGACCACGCCCGGCTGCGCAGGCTCGTGGCCAAGGCGTTCACCGCGCGCCGCATCGACGCCATGCGCCCGCGCGTCGAGGAGATCACCGCCGACCTGCTCTCCCGGCTGGCCGCCGTGCCGCGCGGCCGGGTGGTGGACCTGCGCGCCGAGTTCGCGTTCCCGCTCCCCATCCGGGTGATCAGCGGCCTGTTCGGGTTGTCCGAGCGCACCGGGGCCGACCTGCGCCGCCTGGTGGAGGCCGTGTTCAGCCTCGACGCCGACCCGGACGGCGTGCAGGGCGCGTCCGCGGAGCTGTACCTGATGCTGAAGAACCTGGTGGCCGCCAAGCGCGCCGAACCGGGCGACGACCTGACCACCGACCTCATCGCGGCCCGGCAGGAGGACGGCTCGCGGCTGGGCGAGCAGGAGCTGCTGGACACGCTGCTGCTCACCATCACCGCGGGCTTCGAGACCACGGTCAACCTGCTCGACAGCGCGGTCCACGCGCTGGCCACGCACCCGTCCCAGCTCGGCCTCGTCACGTCCGGGTCGAGCACGTGGGACGACGTGGTGGACGAGACGCTGCGCTGGCAGGCGCCGGTGCCGAACCTGCCCCTGCGGTACGCGGTGGAGGACGTCGAGGTGGACGGCGTCACGATCGCCAAGGGCGACGCGATCCTGGTGTCGTTCGGCGCGGCCGGCCGCGACCCCGCCCGGCACGGCGCGACCGCCGAGGAGTTCGACATCACCCGCCCGTCCCGCCGCGACCACCTCGCCTTCGGCCACGGCGTGCACCACTGCCTCGGCTCGCCGCTGGCCCGGCTGGAGGCGACGGTCGCGCTGCGTGCGCTGTTCGGGCGGTTCCCGAACCTTCGGCTCGCCGTGCCGTCGGCGGAGCTGGAACCGTTGGGGTCGTTCTTCACCAACGGTCACCGGACCCTGCCCGTCGTGCTGGAGGAAGACTGAGATGGCGCACTTCGCGTTCGTCAGCGCACCCGCCGCGGGGCACGTCAACCCCACCCTGCCGATGGTGGAGGAGCTGGTCCGGCGCGGGCACCGGGTCAGCTACGCCACCGGGCCCGCCACCGCGGACGGCGCGGCGCGGGCGGGCGCGACGCCGGTCGTGCTGCCGTCGGAGCTGCCGCCCGACCTGGACGCGCGGGGCGAGTTCACCGCCGACCAGCTCGCCGTGACCCTGGAGCACTTCCTGGACGACGCCGAGGTGTCGTTCCCCGTGCTGGCCGCGCACTTCGAGGCCGACGTGCCCGACGTGGTGTGCTACGACTCGGTGACGTTCACCGGCCGGATGCTGGCCAACCTGCTGGCCGTGCCCGAGGTGGCGCTGGTGCCGACGTTCGCCGAGAACGAGCGGTTCTCCGCCACGCAGGTCTACCTGCCGCCGACGTTCGACCACGGGCACCCGAAGCTCGTGTCCGCGATCGCGCGGATGGCGCGCTTCGCCTCCGGGTTCACCTTCCTGGAGGACCCGAACCTGATGTTCGGCCACGTCGCGCCGACGAGCGTCGTGTTCATCCCCCGGTCGTTCCAGCTGTCCGCCGAGACGTTCGACGACCGGTTCCACTTCGTGGGGCCGTCCCTGGGCAGCTGGCAGGAGGCCGAGCGGTGGTCGCCCCGGACCGGCGCGCCGGTGCTGCTCATCTCGCTGGGCACGGTCTTCAACACCCGGCCCGACTTCTACCGGGCGTGCGTCGAGGCGTTCGCCGACGGGCCGTGGGAGGTCGTCATGCCGATCGGCGACCTCGACCCGGCGCTGCTCGGCCCGCTGCCGGGCAACTTCGCGGTCGCGCCCCGCGTGCCGCAGGTGGCCGTGCTGCGGCACGCGGCGGTGTTCCTGAGCCACGCGGGCATGAACTCGATCATGGAGTCGCTGTACCACGGCGTGCCGTTCGTGACCGTGCCGCAGATCCCGGAGCAGCGCGCGATCGCCGCGCGGGCGGCCGAGCTGGGCCTCGGCGTGACGCTGGAGGACCAGACCCCCGAGGGCCTGCGGTCGGCCGTCGCGGCGGCGGCCGGGCACCGGGCGGCGGTCGAGCGGATGCGGGAGGTGGTCCGGTCGAGCGGCGGCGCGCCGATGGCGGCGGACGCGGTGGAGAAACTGCTGAACCGGTGACGGTCCGGGTGGGGCGCACCGGAACGGGCAGCGCTCCGTGATCGGGCGGGCGTGGTGTCGCCACCTCCGCCGCGGTGCTCGGGTGCGCGATGTGGTGAGTCGGGTCTCCGACCTGGTGAGTTCGTCCCGATTCGCGTGTCCCGGACGGCGCGCAGCGCGCGTCCCGGGTGGGTGGCCTCACGTCGGGGCCACCCACCCGGGGGACCGTCAGCGGACGGGGACGTGGCGTGTCGCGGGGAAGCGGTTGAGCGTGTCCAGGACGGCGGTGTAGGCCGGTTTCCTCGCGCCGGTCGAGTCGAACAGCAGCGGCGTGCCCGAGGAGCGCCACGAGTCGCTGTCGCGGACGCCCCACACCGTGATCCCGGTGCAGCCGCTCACCTCCAGGCACGCCCGCACGGCCCGCCGGTACGCGTCGGCCTGGGCCGCGCCGGAGCCCTCGATGTCCAGCTCGGTCAGCTCCACGTCCACGCCCAGGTCGGCGAACGCCCGCAGCGTGGCGGCGAAGTCGGCCGGCACGGGGTGGTAGGCGGTGAAGTGCGACTGGAGCCCGACGCAGTCGATCGGCACGCCGCGCGAGCGGAAGTCGCGCACCATCCGGTGCACCGCCTGCGTCTTGGCGTGCGACCAGTTCTCGACGTTGTAGTCGTTGTAGCAGAGCTTCGCGTCCGGGTCGGCCGCCCGCGCCGCGCGGAACGCCGCCTCGATCCAGTCGTCACCGGTGCGCTGGAAGTTCGAGTCGCGCCGCGCGCCGGACGTCCCGTCGGCGAACGCCTCGCCGACCACGTCCCACGCGGCCACCCGGCCCCGGTAGTGCGCCACCACCTGGGTGACGTGGTCGAGCATGGCCTGCCGCAACGCCGCGCCGCGCAGGTTCACCAGCCACGACGGCTGCGCCGCGTGCCAGAGCAGCGTCTGGCCCCGCACCCGCTGCCCGCGCGACTCCGCGTGGTCCACGACCCGGTCGCCCGCGGCGAACGTGAAGCGGCCCTGGAGCGGTTCCGTGGCGTCCAGCTTCAGCTCGTTCTCCGGCGTCAGGCCGTCGAACTCGCGGTCGACGATCCCGGCGTAGACCGGGTCGGCCAGCTTGTGCCCGCTGACGCCCACGCCGAAGTGCCGCCCGGTGCGGTGCGCGGCCTCGGCGAGCGTCGTGGCCGGCGGGTCGGCGGCGGCCGGGCGGGCCGGGACCAGCATCACCGCCGCGGTGAGGGACGCGGCGGTCACGGTCACCAACGCGGACCAGAGCTGTCGCACGGTCGAAACCCCCTTCCGGCACGTACCCCGGAACCATCGGGCCGCCCCGCCGTGCCCCGCAATGCTTATCGAGACTTTTCGAAACCCGCTGCCGCCGCCGGCAGGCCGGCCCGCCACCGTTCGGCCGGGCGCCGGGGTCCGCCCGGCCCAACGCCCGATGGGGCGGTGCTGGTCGATCGGCCCGACCGGGCACCACGTAGGTTGCCGCCATGCGCGTGCTCTTCGCCGCCCTCGCCTCCGCGGGGCACACCCACCCGATGGTCCCCCTGGCGATCGCCGCCCGCGACGCCGGCCACGAGGTGCACTTCGCCGTCGGCGAGGAGGTCCACGCGCCGCTCGCCGCGCACGGGCTGCGACCGTTCCGGCCCGCGGACGCCTTCTACGAGCTGTACGCCGAAGACCTCGAACCGGAACTGGCCCGGCTGCGGCCCGACCTCGTGGTGCACGGCTGGGGCGTGCCCGGCGCCGCGACCGCCGCACGGCGCGCCGGCGTCCCCGGCCTCTGGCACGGGTTCGGCCGCCTGTTCCCGGCCGGCATCGGCCTCGAACGGCCCGCCGTCCCCGGCCCGCCGCACGTCGACATCTGCCCGCCGTCGTTGCAGGACCCGGACTTCCTGGCCGCGGCCGACCGCCTCGAACTGCGACCCGTCCCGTTCACCGGCCCGCCCGCACCGCCCGGGTGGCACGTCCGCCGCACCTCCCGGCCGCTGGTCTACCTGACCCTCGGCACCGCGTTCGGCACCGCCGAACTGCTGACCACGGCCGTCAAGGGCCTCGCCGCGCTGGACGCGCACGTCGTCGTCGCCACCGGCCGGGTGCGGCCCGGGGACCTGGGCGACGTGCCCGACAACGTCACCGTGCACGCCTGGGTGCCGCAGGCGGACCTGCTGCCGCACGTCGACGTGGTGGTGCACCACGGCGGCAGCGGCACCACGCTCGGCGCGCTCGCCGTCGGCGCGCCGCAGCTGCTGCTGCCCCGGGGCGCGGACCAGTTCGCCAACGCCGACGCCGTCCGCGCCGCCGGGGCCGGGCTGCGGCTGCTCCCCGACGAGGTGACCCCGGAAGGCGTCGCCGAGCACGTGCGCACCCTCCTGCGCGACGGCGGGCACGCCGACGCCGCCCGCGCCGTCGCCGAGGAGATCGCCCGGATGCCGTCCCCGGACGAGGTGGCCCGCCGCCTCCCGGAGCACGCCGAACGCGGATGAGGCCGGTCCGCGTCGACGGCACCGCGCACTTTGCCGTCCTGTTCCGCGTTCGCAACGAACGTTCACCGCGCGGAAACCACCGCCGGCGCCACGCCGCCCTACAGTCGTCCCATCCTCGACGAGATTGATCCCTTCATCGGAACGGCCGCGACCTCCCTGCCCGCCGCGCAGGGTCTCGCGGCCACTTGGTGGTGGCCGAAAGCGCAGATCGGCAACACCCACCCGGGCGCGACCTCACCGCTCGGGATGGTGTCGGCCTGCGCCTACTCCGGCGCCTACCCGACCGGCTACGGCCTCTACACGAAGAACACCGAGGGCCTGCCGGACCGGATGTTCGACCGGCCCCTGGCGTCGGGCTTCACCCACTTCCAGCAGTCCGGCACCGGCGCGATCCGCAAGTACTACAACTACGTCCGGGTGACCCCGATGGTGCAGCAGCTCGACGCGCTCGGCGAGGCATGGCCGCTGCACGACGAGGAGGCCGAGGCCGGCTACTACGCGGCCACGCTCGACACCGGCGTCCGGTGCGAGATCACGGTCGGCCGGAAGGTCGCCGTCCACCGGTACACGTTCCCGGAGCACCGGGCCGCCCGCGTCGTGGTCGACCTCTCGTGCGGCGGGCTGGCCATCGACCACGGCCGCACGGTGCCGCTGCGCGCGCACGTGGAGAGCCTCGGCCACGGCCGCGCCCAGGGCACGGTCGTGGTGGAGGGCGTGCCGCTGTCGGTGCACATCGAGGTCGACACGCCGGGGTGGCGGCAGATGCTCTGGCACGACCGCCGGCTGATCGAGGGCGGCACCCGCCTCGACTTCGACCGCATCCGCCAGACCACGCTGCGCCCGTTCGGGCTGCTGTTCCTCGGCCCGACCGGCGCCGGGCAGACCGTCGAGGTCCGGATCGGGTTCTCCCTGCGCGGCGTCGAGCAGGCCCGCGAGAACCTGCGCCGCGAGTGCGGCGAGGGCGCGCCCGCGTTCGACCTCACCCGGACCGCGACCGCGGAGCGGTGGCGCGACCACGTCGACCGGATCCAGGTCGAGGGCGGGTCGCCCGCCCGGCGGCAGGTGTTCGCCACCGCCCTGTACCACTCGCTGATCAAACCCTGCTTCGCCGACGACGAGAGCCCGTTCTGGCCGACGTCCGGGCCGTTCGCGTTCGACATCTGCACGATGTGGGACATCTACAAGACCCAGGTGCCCCTGCTCGCCGCGATCTGCCCGGACCGGGCGGGCGACCTGCTGGAGTCGCTGGTGCGGGTGTGCGAGGAGGAGGGCAACTTCCCGATCGGCTACCGGATGGCGCGCGGCGCGGACCGGTTCTTCCGGCAGGCCAGCGCGCTGGTCCACACCGCCCTCGCGGACGCGCACGCCCTCGGCCTCGGCGACCTGGACTGGCCCTGGGCGCTCGCCCACATGGACGCCGACCTGCGCCGGCTGTACGGCGAGGACTTCTACGAGCACGGCGTCGTGCACCCGATCTCGCACACCCTCGACCTCGCCTACGCCTACCACTGCACGGCGGGCGTCGCCCGGTCCCTCAACGACCACGGGCTCGCCGACGACCTCGCCGCCCGCGCCCGGCTGTGGACCAACGCGTTCGACCCGGCCACCGGCCTGCTGCACGACTCGTCGTTCTACGAGGGCGGCAAGTGGAACTACTCGTTCCGGCTCATGCACGACATGGCCGGGAGGATCGCGCTGGCCGGCGGCGACGACGCGTTCGTCGCCATGCTCGACGCGTTCTTCGGCTACGGCGCGCCGCCGGTGACCCAGCCGGGCAGGCGGCCCGACCCGGCCGAGATGGCGGCGGGCTACGCGCTGAACCGGTTCGAGGGGCTCAACAACGAGCCCGACATGGAAGCGCCCTGGTCCTACCACTACGCGGGCCGGCCCGACCGCACCGCCGAGATCGTCCACGCCGCACTGACCTGGCAGTTCGGCACAGGTCCCGGCGGGCTGCCGGGCAACGACGACTCCGGCGGCCTCAGCTCGTGGTACGTGTGGGCGTCCCTGGGGCTGTTCCCCGTCGCCGGGCAGAACCTCTTCCTGGTCAACGCGCCCGCGTTCGCCCACGCCACCCTCCGGGTCGGCGACCGCACGTTCGAGGTCGAGACCAGGGGTCACCGGGAGACCCCGGTCGGCTCCGACGGCCTGGAACGCGTGCCGCCGCCGCAGTACGTGCAGTCCGCCCGGCTCAACGGCCGACCGCTGGACGTCACCCACCTGCGTGCCGCCGACGTGCACGCGGGCGGCCGGCTCCAGCTCGAACTCGGCCCCGAGCCGTCGTCGTGGGGCAGCGACGCCCGCCCGCCGTCACCCTCCGCTCCGCCCGCGCCGGGAGTACGCCCATGAGCACGCCCAACCGCCGCCTCGTCATCGTGGTCCGCGCCGACCCGGTCATCTGCGGCCACTCCGGCGAGGCCCGCAACCTCGCCGAAGTCGCCCTGACCCGCGGCTTCGACGACGTGCGGCTGCTGACGTGGCCGCTGCCCGCCCTCGAAGCGGCGGGCCTGCCGCTCAAGCCGCTCGACCGCATCACGCCCTACAGCCCCGGCATCACCGTCGAACGGCCCGAGCCGGTCGGCGACTACCGCGTGCCCGACGGCCGCTACGTCGCCGGCCTCACCGGCCGCCTGGTCGAACTGCTCAGCGAGCCGGTGCCCACCACGTGCCTGTCGATGTACCTCGCGCCGCACACCGGGGTCGTGGGCGACGCCGTGGCGGCGGCGCGGGCGGCCGGGTTCGCGCCCGACGTGCGCACGATCGCCAAGGCCGTCGGCTCGGACGTCACCAATGTGATCCGGTCCTGCCTGCGCGAGGGCCGGTTCGGCGCGGCGGTGGCCCTGTTCACCACGTTCCTGGCCAACGACCGGGTGATCGCGGTGTCGGACTACACCCGGCAGGAGATCGTCGCCGCCGCCGAGACCGTCGACGCGCACTGCGGCACCCGCCTCGCCGAGGAGTGCCGTCGCCGGGTCACGGTCAGCTACCCGCCCATCGACACGTCCGCCTACCTCGACCTCGACCCGGCGCTGGTGGACGCCGCCCTCGCCCGCCGCGGCCTCGAACGCGACGGTTACGTGCTGTTCCTGTCCCGCGTGGCGCGGGCCAAGGGCGTCCACGACCTGGTGACAGCGTTCACCCGGACGCGCGCCCGGTCGCGGGTCAAGCTCGTCGTCGCCGGGAACGGCCCGGCGCTGGAGGAGATCCGGGCGCTCACGCGGGACGACGACCGGGTGCTGCTGCTGTCCGACGTGGACGACGAGGAGAAGCCGTTGCTGATGCGCGGCTGCGCCGCCTACGCGTTGCCGACCAAGCCCGAGCCGGACTTCGTGGAGACGTTCGGGATCGCGTTGGCGGAGAAGATGCTCGCGGGCGGCGGTCCGGTGATCACCACGATCACCGGCGGCACCGGCGAGGCGGTCGGCGGCACGGCGATCATCGTGACCGCGGGCGACGTGCCCGGCCTCGCCGCCGCGATCGACCGCGCGGTGCTGGAGCTGTCGCCGGGGGAGCGGCGGTCCATGGCGGACCGGGCCCGGGCGCACGCGTTGTCGTTCGACCGGGCACGGGTGTTCGACGACCTGTTCGCGACCTCCCCGGCGGGCGCCGTGCCCGCGCCGCGGTGAGTTTGAACCGGACGGTCCCGGTTACACCTCAGCCATGCCGATCACCGACGTCTTCCGCCGGATCAGCGCCGCCTACTCCGCCGGCGAGGAACGCCCCCTGCGGGGCTACCTCACGACCCTCGGCTCGTACGGCGCGCTCGTCGCCGGCACCACCCTGATCGGCCGGCGCGCGGGCGTGCGGCTGCCCGAACGGGTGTCCGCCGCGGACACCGTGCTGCTGTCGCTGGCCACCCACAAGGCCAGCCGCCTGCTCACCAAGGGCGCGGTCACGAGCGTGCTGCGGGCCCCGGTCACCCGGTTCGACGGGCCGGCCGGCGCGGCGGAGGTCAACGAGACCGTGCGCGGCGACGGCGTCCGGCACGCCGCCGGCGAGCTGGTGACCTGCCCGTTCTGCTCGGGCGTGTGGATCGCGAGCGCCCTCACCGCGGGCCTGGTGTTCGCGCCGAGGGCCACCCGGCTGGTCGCCACCGCGCTGTCGGTCGTCGCCGCGTCGGACTGGCTGCACCTGCTGGACGGGCGGCTCAAGCAGGCCGGCGAGGGCTGAGCGCGCCGGTCGAGCGCCTTCCCCGGATCGCGGGTGTTCGCGGCCGGGCGGGCGGCTCGCGCGGGCCGACCAGGGCTGAGCGCGCCGGTCGAGCGCCCGCCCGGATCGCGGTGGTGCGCGGCCGGGCGGCTCGGGCAAGCCGACGAGCGCCGAGCGCGCCGGTCAAGCGCGTGCCCTCGCCCGGACCGCGTCACGCTCGCCGCCGGACGGCCCGAACCCCGCCTCTGCCAGCACGTCCGCCACCACCGGACCGGTGAACGCCCCGGCCACCGAGACCAACCGGGCGCGCTCACCGGCGAACGCGTGCCTGGCCTGCGGCGGCCCGTCGTGGCCGGCCGGCCCGTCGTCGGCCACCGGCACGCCACGCGCCCGCGCCACCAGCGCGGCCCCGACCTGCGCGGCCTCGGCCACCGCCCGGACCTCCTCCTCGCCCAGCCCCAGCGCCGCCGCCCGCCGCTCGACCGCACCCGCCACCACCGGGTCGCGCCCCACCCGCAACCGGTGCAGCCAGTCGTTGATCTCGATCACCCGCCAGAACAGCCGGTGCTCCGGGTCGAACCGCTCCCGGGGCGTCGCGGGCACGTGCCGCATCGCGGGGTCGACCACGCGCAGTGCCCGCCACAGCGGCCGCAGCCGCCGGTAGTCGCGGAACGCCTCCCAGGCCCGGTCCAGCCGCTCCCGCGCGGCCGTCAGCCGCGGACCCCAGGCGGCGATGCTCGCGCCGACCACGACGACCGGCACGGCGAGCGTGAGGGACCAGGGCGCGGCGACACCCCACGCGTCCATCTCCGCGCCGAACCAGCTCCCCACGACGGCGACGAGCACGAGCACCGCGTACACCGAGCCGATCAGCACGCCGAGGGCGTTGAGGCGCAGCCCGCGCCGCAGCCACGGCCGGTCCGCGGGCGTCCCGTCGGCGGACCGCCGGCACAGCCGCACCACGTTCAGCAGCCCGACCAGGTACGCCACGTGGTAGAGCACCAGCAGCTCGGCCAGGTACGGGGCGTCGGCGAACGCGGTCGGGAAGTCGTCGTGGTGCTCCTCGCGGGGCGCGCCCAGCGCGAACAACGCCACCATCACGGCGAGCACCAGGGCGCAGGCCGCCGCCACCCGCCGGGTCGCCCGCCGCGCCCGCGCGACCGGGTGCCGCCAGTGCAGCAGCATCGCCTGGTTCGCGCCGACGAACGCGACCCCGCAGCCGTACACCAGCAGCACCGACAGGTTCGGCACGCCGGTCAGCCGGTCGACGCCCACCCCGACCGCCGGCGCCAGGAGCAGGAACGCGGGCGCGGCCGTGACGCAGGCCAGGCAGATCGGCAGCAGCGCGGGCCGGTGCTCCGGTGGGGCCTGCCGGTACGCCCGGTACTTGTGCGCCAGCAGGACCAGCACGCCGCAGGCGCTGAGCAGGTACTGGGCGTCAGCCACGGCCGCCCCGGTCGGGTGAGTACCCGAACGTGTACCAGGTGCGGGTCACCGGGTCGTCGCCCTGCGGTGCGGCGGGTTCGGACCGGGACCGGCCCGCCCGGTCGAGCAACGCCCGCGCCAGCACCCCGGCCACCCGGTCGGCCTCGCGCTCCTCCCGGCGCGACAGGTCGGTCCGGCCCGCCAGGATCCGCAGCATCGACGGCGACAGGTCCGGGTACAGCAGCCGGCGGCCCTCCTCCGCGTCCAGCCGGGGCGGCCGGTGCCCGCACAGCATGTGCGCGATCTCGTGCAGCAGGATGAGCAACCGGTGCACCCAGCTCCGGGCCGTGGTCACGACGATGACGTGCACCTCGTCCTCGGTGACCGCCCACAGCCCGCTCGTGCCGCCGTCGCCGAGGTCGTCGAACCGCAGCAGGACCTCCCGCCGCAGCCGCCGCGCCACCACCTCGCACAGCCGGACGCACACCGCCTCGGTCGTCGCCGACCCGTCCAGGTCCAGCTCGCGGAGCAGGTCGTCGCGCAGCGCGCGCAGCTCCTTCGCCCTCATCCGATCACCACCGCGCCGAGCCCTCACCGCGCGTCGTCATCGGCCACCGCGGCGGACCCGTCCGGTTCGAGGGCCCGCCTGATCGCGTCCTCCGCCGCGACGCCCGGTTTCAGCGCGCGCACCAGCGCGAGCAGGATCTTGTTCCGGACGCCCGGCGGGGGCGGCCGTTCCGCCGTGCGCAGGATGACGGTGTTGACGCCGAGCGCGTCCATCGCGAGCCGGGTCTCCAACTGCTCGTCCACCCGGGCCGCCAGCTCGTCGTCGAAGAAGTACGCGGGCGCGGCCCCGAACGCCTCCGCGAGACCGAGGATGTGCTTGAGCCGCGGGTTGTCGCTGGTGCCGGCCACCAGCTCGCGGATGTAGTTGGCCGAGATGGAGCCGTGCGGCCCGCCGCTGATCCGGGCCGCGACCTCCTCCGGCGAGAACGGCCCGCGACCGGCCGGGTGCACCACGGCGAACAAGTGCTTGAGCGCGCCGCGCCGCCACGCCGGGCGTTCACCGTCGTGCAGCCGCGCGCGGCCGCCGACGAAGCACGCCGGGTGCACGCCCAGCGCGGCGGCCAGGCCCTCGATCGTCCGGCACGTCGGGTTGTCCTTGTCGCCGCGGCGCAGCTGCGAGATGTAGGTGTGCGTGATCTCGCCGCCGTCGAGGCGGATGCGCTCGGCCAGCTCCACGTTCGTGTAGCGCGGTCGCCCGCCGGGACGCGTGCACAGCTCGTCGAGGACGTCGGCGAAGCGTCGCCCGCCCGCGGTCATGGTCACCCCTCGCACGCAGCGCTTCCGGTGTGGGTGGCAGGCCCAAGCTACTCCAGGCGGCGCGGTTGATTCCACGGTGGGCCACCGATAGCCTGGCCGCGGCGGTTCCACTGGTGTTGGGGGCGAGAAGCGCAGGCGTCTCAGGAGTGGAACGGAGGGCCGGCCGCGCAGCGCGATCCCGGGTGACCACGCCGGCCGTCACCAGGCCCTGCGGTTGTGCCACCGCCCCCGCCACGGCGGCACACGTTGAGGGGTGCGCAGGGCCGCGGGATCGTCCGGTCCGGTGCCTGGGAGGGTCCCCTCCGCGAAGGGCTCGGCACGTTCCGTCGGGTTGGCGGGGCCTCCGTTGCCGGGCGCAGTGCCCGGTCTGCGCGTCCGTCGGGTTGCCGGGCGCAGCGTCCGGTCCGCGCACGTCCGTCGGATCGGCGGATCCTCCGCTGTCGGACGGCAGCGCCCCGTTCCGTTTGCCCCGTTCCGCGTGCCCCGTTCGGGTGCCACCGCGTGTCGGGCCCGGTCTTGCGGAAACCCCGCCCGCAAGCCGGTCCGCGCGGTTCGGCGGGCGAGGTGGACGACCTCCGGCCCGACCCGCCCGCGACCGGCACGTGGTGCGGCGGGGAGGTGGGCGATGTCCGGTCCGGCCACCGGGGCGAACCCGGACCGGGCGGTGGGGCGCGGTGCGGTGGTCGTCGGGTTCGACGGGTCGTCGCGGTCGCGCCAGGCCGCCCGCTGGGCCGCGCGCGAGGCGGCCGGCCGGGGCGTGCGCCTGGTCGTGGTGAACGTGATCCGGGGGCCGTTCCCCGAGGTCCTCGTGACCCCCGTGTCGATGCCGCTGCCCCAGCTCGTCGGCGAGGACGCGGTGCGCGCGTACACCCGCGACCACCTCGCCGAGCTGGCTGCGGAGTGCGCGCAGGTCGCGCCGGGCGTCGAAGTGGACACCCGGGTGGCCGACGGGCACCCGGCCGCGGTGCTGGCCGAGGTCGGGCGGGACGCCGCGGCGCTCGTCGTCGGCGCCACCGGCGCCACCGGCCTGGCCAGGGTCTTCGCCGGCTCGGTGGCCGCGGACCTGGCGCACCACGTCACCGGGCCGCTCGTCGTCGTGCGCGGCGAGGCCGAGTCGGACGACGGCCGGGTGGTGGTCGGGGTGGACGGCTCCGAGCCGGGCGACCGCGCGGTCGAGTTCGCGGTGGACCACGCGGCCAGGCACGGGGGAGTCGTGGTCGGCGTGCACGCCACCACCGGCCTGCCGGTCGACGCGCTGGCCCCCGGTGGCTCGTGGGGGCAGGGGCTCGGGCTCGGCCTGGACGTCGAGCAGCTCCGGACCTCCGCGGACGCGCTGGTCGCCGCGTCGCTCGCGGGCCCGCTCGCCCGCCACCCCGACGTGCGGGCCGAACGCGTGGTGTCCCTGGACCGGCCCGCCCAGGCCCTCGCCGAACTGGCCGAAGGCGCCGCGCTGCTCGTCGTCGGCACCCACGGCCACGGTGCGCTGCGCCGCGCGCTGCTCGGCTCGGTGAGCCACGCCATGCTGCACCACGCGCCCTGCCCGTTGGCGCTGGTGCGCGGGCCCGGTGGCGTGACGCCGGGCTCGACCGCCACCACCCCGCCGCACTAATGATAGGAAGGCCGGGTGAGTAACTCAGGAGACGGGGCCGGGCTGCGGCTCGCGCAGGACGAGGTCGTGTCGCTGGCCAGCGAGTTGATCAGGATCGACACGACCAACACGGGCGACCCGGCCACGGTCGTCGGCGAGCGCGCGGCGGCCGAGTGGGTCGCGGAGAAGCTGTCCGAGGTCGGCTACGAGACCACCTACGTCGAGTCCGGGGCCAAGGGCCGCGGCAACGTGATCGCCCGCCTGGCCGGCGCCGACCCGTCGCGGGGCGCGCTGCTCGTGCACGGGCACCTGGACGTCGTGCCCGCCGACGCCTCCGAGTGGTCCGTGCACCCGTTCTCCGGCGCGGTGCAGGACGGGTACGTGTGGGGCCGCGGCGCGGTCGACATGAAGGACATGGTCGCGATGACCCTCGCCGTCGCGCGCCGGTTCAAGCGGGACGGCGTGGTGCCGCCGCGCGACATCGTGTTCGCGTTCCTCGCCGACGAGGAGGCGGGCGGCCTGTACGGGGCCAAGTGGCTGGTGGACAACCGGCCCGAGCTGTTCGAGGGCGTCACGGAGGCGATCAGCGAGGTCGGCGGCTTCTCCATCACGCTCAAGGACGACGTCCGCGCGTACCTGGTGGAGACGGCCGAGAAGGGCATCCGGTGGCTCAAGCTGCGGGTGCGCGGCACCGCGGGCCACGGCTCGATGATCCACCACGACAACGCGGTGGCCAAGCTCGCCGCCGCCGTCACCAAGCTGGGGCAGCACCGGTTCCCGATCGTGCTCTCGCCGTCCGTGCGCGAGTTCCTGGCCGGGGTCTCCGAGATCACCGGGCTGGACTTCCCCGAGGACGACCTGGAGGGCTCGATCGGCAAGCTCGGCGCGCTGTCGCGGATGATCGGGGCGACGCTGCGCGACACCGCCAACCCGACCATGCTGTCCGCGGGGTACAAGGCCAACGTCATCCCGTCGGTCGCCGAGGCCACCGTGGACTGCCGGATCCTGCCCGGCCGCGAGGAGGCGTTCGACCGCGAGCTGGCCGAGCTGCTCGGCCCGGACGTCGAGCGCGAGTGGCTGGGCCTGCCGCCGGTGGAGACCACGTTCGACGGCGCGCTGGTCGACGCGATGACGGCGTCCATCACCGCCGAGGACCCCGGCGCGAAGGTCCTGCCCTACATGCTGTCCGGCGGCACGGACGCCAAGTCGTTCCAGCAGCTGGGCATCCGCAACTTCGGCTTCGCCCCGCTGAGGCTGCCCGCCGACCTGGACTTCTCCGGCCTGTTCCACGGCGTGGACGAGCGCGTCCCGGTCGACGCGCTCCAGTTCGGCGTCCGCGTGCTGGACCGCTTCCTGCGCAACTCGTGACGCGGCGGGGGGGGGGGGGGGGGCCGGGGGGGGGGGGGCCGCCGCGCCCCCCCCGCGCCGAGGAACACACACACA
>NZ_JBHYXZ010000177.1:0-16155 GCF_042752395.1 Actinosynnema sp. NPDC059335
ACCTGGCCGCCGTCTGCGGAGCAGCGGCCGTGGGACTCAGCCGTGGACGGCCGACTTCCCGGCGACCTGGCCGCCGTCTGCGGAGCAGCGGCCGTCACACTCAGCCGTTCTTCTCCTTGTAGCGCTTGTACGCGCCGTTGACCAGCTCGACCAGGTCGTTCGAGCCCTTGGCCTCCAACTCCTTCACGTAGGCGTCCCACGTGGAGATGTCGCGCTGACCGAGGATGAACTGCAGCGTGGACTGCGTCACGAGGTCCTTGAGCGGGCTCTCCAGCAGCGCGGCGCGCTCGCGCTCCTCCTCGTTCAGCGGCGCGGGCGGCGGCAGCGGCTCGACCTTCTTGTCGGCCATGGTCTTCTGGAACGCGACCTCTTCCTCGGTGAACATCGACTGGAGCAGCTCGGTCGCGCCGCCGTAGTAGAAGACACCGCCCTGGAAGCCGAAGTCGCGCTGGAGGTTCTTCGGCGCGCCGACGTTCATGCCGCCGAACGCGATCTCGGGCTTGAGGGTGCGCTTGCCCGACGCGTCCTTGTCGTAGGTCGTGCCCAGCACGCCCCACTTGGTGAACTCCTGGGCCTCGTCGGAGTACCAGAGCCAGTCGATGAACTGCATCGTCGCCACGAACTTGTCGCTCTCGACCGCCTTCGCCGAGACCATCAGGCCGCTCTCCAGGCGCGAGCCGCGGATGACGTCGCCCTTCGGGCCGGCGGGCAGCGGGATCTTCGCCACGGTCGCGCCGGGGATCTTGGAGATGTTCGGCCGGTAGTCGTTGACGATGTTCTGCGCGTTGCTGCTGATCGCGAAGGACTTGCCGCTGGCGAACTTCTGGATCGCCGCGTCGTCCTTCTGCGTGAAGCTCTCGGGGTCCATCAGCCCTTCCGCGACGAGCTTGCGGAAGTACTCGATGAGCTGCTTGTACTCCGGGGTCGCGCCGGTGAACTCGTACTTCTGCGCGGACGCGTTCCAGATCGTGTTCTTGACGTAGCCCCAACCGGCCTGCGTGCCGAAGGTCTGGCCCGCGTAGTTGAGGATCGACTTGCCCTCGAACCGGTCCGACAGGGGGTAGCTGTCCGGGTTCGCCGCCTTGATCGCCTTGAGGACGGTGTAGACCTCGTCCCAGTTCTTCGGCGTCTCCAGGTTCAGCCGCTTCAGCTCGTCGGTGCGGAACGCGAGCGTGTAGTCCTGCCAGATCTTCTCGTGCATGCCCGGCAGCACGTAGAACTTGCCGTCCTCCTGCCGCAGCGTGTTCAGCTCCGGCTGGAGCTTCCACCTCTCGACCTTGTCCTTGAAGTGCGGCATGAGGTCGAGGTAGTCGCTCACCGGCAGGATCGCGCCGGAGGACACGAACTGCTCCTCCTGGCCCGGGTAGGTCTTGGAGATGATCGTCGGCGCGTCACCCGAGCTGATCAGCAGACCGCGCTTCTGGTCGTAGTCGCTGTACGGCACGACCGTGGGCTTGATCGTGACGTTGGTCCGCGCGGTGATCTCCTTCCACAGCAGCCAGTCGTCCTTGATCGGGTAGTGCGACTGGTCGAGGTAGAGCAGGCTGACGTCCAGCGGCTCGCTCGCCTTGAACTGCGTGCCCGCCTTGTAGTCGGCCATCGACGCGGTCTTCTTGCCCTCGAGGTCCACGCCCCCGCCCGCGTCCGCGCCCTCGTCGCTGCACGCCGCCAGGCCGACCACGAGGCTGCCTGCCACGAGAGTCAGAAGCCTGCGCTTCCATGTCGTTCGCATCGTGCTCTCTCCTCAGGTGATTGACACCGTCGTCAACTCAAGCGGACGCGCTACTGCTTGACCGCGCCGAGCATCACGCCCGACACGAAATAGCGCTGGATGAAGGGGTAGACCACGACGATGGGCAGCACGGTGAGCACCATCGTCACGGCTTTGATGTTGGCGGAGATGGCGACCGCGTTCGTCTCCACGGCGCCGACCGACGTCGCCGACGTGGCGCCGGCGATCATGTTGCGCAGGTACACGGTGACCGGGAACAGGTCGGACCGGTCGAGGTACAGGAACGCCTGGAACCACGAGTTCCAGTTCGCCACCGCGTAGAACAGGATCATCGTGGCGAGCACGGCCTTCGACAGCGGCAGCACGATCCGCAGCAGGATGCCGTAGGTGTTCAGGCCGTCGATCGCGGCGGCCTCCTCCAGCTCCGCCGGCAGGCTCTCGAAGAACGCCTTCATCACCAGCAGGTTGAACACGCTGATCGCGTTCGGCAGCACGATCGCCCAGATCGTGTTGGTCATGCCGAGGCCGTTCACCAGCACGTAGTTCGGGATCAGGCCGCCGTTGAAGAACATCGTGAACACCGCGACGCCGACCAGCAGGCCGCGGCCCTTGAGGCGGTGCTTGGACAGCACGTACGCGTAGATCGTGGTGAGCACGATGGAGATCGCGGTCGCCGTCACGGTGTAGACGACGGTGTTGAGGTAGCTGTTCCAGAACGCCGGGTCGGACGCGACGAGCTTGTAGGTGTCGAGGTTGAACCCGCGCGGCACGAGGTTCACCTGGCCGGTGCGGATGTAGACCTCGCTGCTGAACGACTGCGCCACGATGTTGACGAACGGGTACAGCGTCACCGCGACCACGCCGAGCAGCACGATCGTGTTCACGACCCGGAAGACCCGGTAGCCGCGCGAGTCGTCCAGCGAGATCCGGCGGCTGCCGACGGGCTTGTCGAGGCGGTCCAGGACGCGGGTGGGGTCGGTGGTCACCACAGGCTCGTCCCCACTGCTCGGCGCGAGATCGCGTTGGCGGACAGGATCAGGGTCAGGCCGATGATCGACTCGAACAGGCCGATCGCGGCGGCGTAGCTGAAGTTGTTGGACACCAGGCCGACCCGGTAGAGGTAGGTCGAGACGACGTCCGCGGTGGGGTAGGTCAGCGGGTTGTAGAGCAGCAGGACCTTCTCGAACCCGACCGCCATGAAGGTGCCGATGTTGAGGATCAGCAGGGTGATCATCGTCGGCCGGATGCCGGGCAGCGTCACGTGCCAGGTCTGCTGCCACCGGTTCGCGCCGTCGATCCGGGCCGCCTCGTAGAGCTGCGAGTCGATCGTGGTCAGCGCGGCCAGGTAGAGGATCGTGCCCCAGCCGACGGTCTGCCACACCTCGGACGAGACGTAGATGGTGCGGAACCAGCCCGGTTCCTGGATGAACGAGACCGCGTCGCCGCCGAACGCCCGCACGATCTGGTTGACCGTGCCCTCCAGCGACACGAGCTGCATGACCATGCCCGCGACGATCACGATCGACAGGAAGTGCGGCAGGTAGGAGACCGTCTGCACGAACCGCTTGAAGTAGCGCGACCGGACCTCGTTGAGCAGCAGCGCGAGCACGATCGGCAGCGGGAAGGTGAACAGCAGCGACAGCGCGCCGAGCGCCATCGTGTTGCCGAAGACCTCCCAGAAGTTCGGGTCGTTGATGAACATCTTGACGTAGCGCAGGCCGACCCACGTCTCGCCGTAGATGCTGCCGCCCGGCACGAACTTGCGGAACGCGATGACGTTGCCGAGCATCGGCGCGTAGCGGAAGACCAGGAAGAACACCAGCGGCAGGATGGCGAGCGTGTAGAGCTGCCAGTCGCGCTTGAACGCCTTGCGCCAGGTGATCCGGTAGCTCGGCGGTTTCCCCGCCTTCGGCGGTTTGCGGGGCTGGTCCGGCGTGGCGGCGGACGCCGGCTCGTGCACCTGGGCGGTCATGCTCGCTCCACCTCCTCGTGGGTGACCGACACGGCGGTGAGCCAACGCCGAGTGTGGTCCACTTCGCGCAGCGGGCCGACGAGTCGCAGGTCGACCGCTTCGTGCACGTCCGCGCTCGACCGGGACACCCGCAACTGGACCGCGCCCGGCTCCACCACGCGCCGCCCCTCGCGGCCGGTGAACGACGTGACGTCCGCCGGGACGCGCAGGCGGACGCGGGCCGACGCGCCGCCGGCCAGCTCGACGCGCGCGTAGCCGACGAGCCGCACGACCGGGCGGGTCACCTGGGCGACGGGATCGTGCAGGTAGAGCTGCACGACGTCGGCTCCGGGGCGCTCGCCGGGGTTGCGCACGTCGAGTTCCAGCTCGACCTCGCCGTCGGTGCTCCACGTGCCGTCGGCCGCCCCGAGGACGCGCACGGGCGACCACGTGAACGCGTCGTACCCGAGGCCGTGGCCGAACGGGAACACCGGCGTCGGGTCCACGTTGGACACTTCGGTCCGCCGGCCGAGCGGTGCGGACAGGTAGGTGCCGGGCTGGCCGGAGGGGTCGGCCGGGATGCCGACGGGCAGCCGGCCCGACGGCGCCACCGCGCCGGTCAGCACGTCGGCGATGGCCCGGCCGCCGAGCTGGCCGGGGAAGAAGGTCTGCACGACCGCCGCCGCGCCCTCGGCCAGGTCGCCGATCGCGTAGGGCCGGCCGGTGATCAGCAGCAGCACCACGGGTGTGCCGGTCGCGAGGACCGCGCGGACCAGGTCCGCCTGCGCGCCGGGCAGCCGCAGGTCCGTGGCGTCGCAGCCCTCGCCCGAGGTGCCCCGGCCGAACAACCCCGCCAGGTCCCCGACGGCGACCACGCACACGTCGGCGTCGGCCGCCGCGGCCACCGCCGCGGCGATGTCGTCCGGGCCGGGCTCGGCGGAGACCTCGCAGCCCTTGGCGTGCGCCACCGGCCCGCCCACCGCGTCGCGCAGCGCGGCCAGCACGGTGGGGATCTCCAGGCCCAGCCCGGCGTCCGGGTGGTGCACGCCGATGTGCGCGGGGAAGGAGTAGCAGCCCAGCATCGCCATCGGGTCGTCCGCGAGCGGGCCGACCACGGCGAGCCGGACGCCCGGCCGCAGCGGCAGCACGCCGTCGTTGGCCAGCAGCACCACGGACTCCCGCGCCAGGCGCAGCGCGACGTCCTGCGCCTCGGGGGAGTCCAGCCGCAGCTCGTCGGCGCCGTCCGGCAGGGCGGTCCAGTCGGGGTCGAGCAGCCCGAGTTCCACCTTCTGCCGCAGCACCCGGCGCAACGCGCGGTCGACCAGCGCCTCGTCCACGTCGCCGCGCCGGACCGCGTCCAGCAGCGGCGCGCCGTAGCAGCGCACGGTCGGCAGCTCCACGTCCACGCCCGCGGTCAGGGCCAGCGCGGCGGCGTGCGCCTCGTCCTCGGCGACCCCGTGCAGGCTCTGCAGGAACTTCACCGCGAAGTAGTCGGCGACGACCGTGCCGTCGAAGCCCCACGTGTCGCGCAGCAGCGTGGTGAGCAGCGCCGGGTCGGCCGCCGACGGCACGCCGTCGACCTCGGTGTAGGAGTGCATGACCGACCGCACGCCGCCGTCGCGGACGGCCATCTCGAACGGCGGCAGCACGACGTCGGCGAACTCGCGCGGCCCGATGGCGACGGGGGCGAGGTTGCGCCCCGCGCGGGAGGCCGAGTAGCCGGCGAAGTGCTTGAGCGTGGCGACGATCCCGGATTGCTCCAGGCCGCGCACGTAGGCGGTGGCCACCGTGCCGACGAGGTACGGGTCCTCGCCGATGGTCTCCTCGGTGCGGCCCCAGCGGTAGTCGCGGGTGACGTCGAGGACGGGCGCGAGGCCCTGGTGCACGCCCGCGGCGCGCATCGACGCGCCGATCAGGCCGGACATCCGCGTGACCAGCTCGGGGTCGAAGGACGCGCCCCACGACAGCGGCGCGGGGTACGCGGTCGCCTGCCAGGCCGCGAACCCGGTGAGGCATTCCTCGTGCACCAGGGCCGGGATGCCGAACCGGTTGGCGGCGACCACCTGGCGCTGGGACGCGGCGAGCGAGCGGGCGCCCGCCACCGGGTCCACCGGGCGGGTGCCGAACGGGCGGGTGAGCTGGCCGAGGCCGGAGGCGATGACGTCCTCCCAGACCACGGGCTCGGCGGTCATGTCGTGCTGGTGCGGTGCGACGCCCGCGCCGGAGGGGTCCGCGCCGACCCAGACGCCGACGAGCTGGGCGAGCTTCTCCTCCAGCGTCATGGCGCCGACGAGCGCCTCGACCCGGTCGGCGACGGGCAGGTCCACGTCCCGCCACACCGCGTCCGGCTGGTCGGCGGCAGTCGGGTCGGCGTCGCCCGCCGGCGTCGCCGCGACTTCCGTCGTCCTGTTCATCATCGACCAGGTACCCCCGCTCACGCGCTCGTGAAGACCGAAAGTATCGATGTACTTTCCGACATGCCGATCTGGTGGGGGAACCGTAGGAGGATCTCCGCAAGACGTCAACAGTCCGTGTCCTTCCCGTGTCTTCGCAGTTCACAGGTGTGAACAGGCCCTTGTTTGACTGGACCAATCTCGCCGGAGATCGACGGAAAGAGGCGAAATGCTGGTGGTCGAAAGGTCGAACCTTTACGCTCAACGGTCGAAACTTTAGAACCGGCGTGCGGGCGCGGAGCGGTGACGCGAACAGGGGGCGGCATGAGTTCGTCGATCGAGCGGGACGCCGGCACGGAGCCGGAGAAGACGGTCAAGGGCGCGGCCTCGATCTCGTCCATCGCGGCCGAGGCGGGCGTGTCGATCCCGACCGTCTCCAAGGTCCTCAACGGACGGCCGGACGTCGCGCCCGACACCCGCGCACGCGTCGAGAGCATCATCGAACAGCACCGGTACCGGCGACGACGAGCGCGCCAGTCCTCCCGGCCGGCGCTCATCGACCTGGTGTTCCACGAGATGCACTCGGCGTGGTCGACGGAGATCATCCGCGGCGTGGAGCTGGCGGCCGCCAACGAGCGCGCCGCCGTCGTGCTGTCGGAACTCGGCGGCGAGCACCGGCCCCGCCGGGAGTGGTTCGACGACCTGCTGGCCCGCCGGCCGCTCGGCGTGATCCTGGTGCTGGCCGGGCTGGACGCGGAGCAGCGGCGTCAGCTGATCACCCGCAACATCCCGTTCGTGTTCGTGGACACCGCCGGCGAGCCGCCGCCCGGCGTGCCGACGGTCGGCTCGGCCAACTGGGCGGGCGGCCTGGCCGCGACCCGGCACCTGCTCTCCTTGGGGCACCGCCGGATCGCGGTCATCTCCGGGCCGACGACCATGTTGTGCAGCCGCGCGCGGGTCGACGGGTACCGCAGCGCGCTGGAGGCCGCGGACGTGGTCGTCGATCCCGACTACGTGCGCTACGGCGACTTCTACGTCCAAGGCGGGTACAGCCACGGCATGGACCTGCTCCGCCGCCCGGACCGGCCGACCGCCATCTTCGCCGGCTCGGACTTCCAGGCGCTCGGCGTGATGCGGGCGGCCCGTGAACTCGGCCTGACGATCCCGGACGACCTGTCGATCGTCGGCTACGACGACCTGTCGGTCACGGAGTGGATCGGGCCCCAGCTCACCACCGTGCGGCAGCCGTTGCGCGAGATGGCGAGCACGGCGGCGCAGATGGTGTTCAGCCTGGCGCGCGGCGAGCGGCCGCCGAACGAGCGGATAGACCTCGCGACGGAACTCGTGGTGCGGGAGAGCACCTGCCCGCCGCGCCTCGCCTAGGGACGGCCCGGGGCGTCACCAGTACTGGTGACGTCGCCCGTCGGTGTCGGCCACGAAGACCACCGCGTCCGCGCCCGCCAGGTCCGAGAGGGCCAGCGGCAGGTGACCGGGCACGATCGGGTCGCCCTTGCGGGTGGTCGGGGGGAGCGCGGCGCGCAGGTCCCCGGCGGGGAACAGGGCCCGGCGGGTGGTGGCCCGCGCCAGCTCCCCCTGGAGGGTTCCGGGCGCGCTGCGCGGGTTCGCGTCGGTGGCCACGAACAGGTAGCGCTCGCCGAGCGTGAGGGCGACGAGCGCGCCGGCGCTCGCCCAGCTCGCCTCGTGCTCCCCGAAGGACATGTGGGACGTGGTGCGTTGCAGGTGGACGTTGTGCGCGAACACCAGGCTCGGTCCCCGGTGCTGCTCCCGCGCGAGGACGGCGAGGAGGTTGTCGGCCATCATCTCCGCCCGCAGGCTGAGCAGGGTCGCGATGCGGTCGGGGCCGGGCGTGGCCATCGCCGCGTGGTAGCGCAGCAGGCCCTGGGCGGTGCGCGCGTGGGCCGGCAGGTCCGGGTAGACCGCCGGGTCGGCGGTCAGGGCGGGCGCGGCCCGGCGCAGGGCGCTGGCCAGGTCGTCGGCCGCGATGCGCAGCGCGCGGACGCGGTCGGAGCCGCCGATGGACGCCGCCGGGTCGTACATGGCCGCCTCGTCGGTCCACTCCGCGTCGTCGCCGAGCAACGCGTCGAGGTCGCGGGCGGAAGCCGGGCGCAGCGCCTCGGGCAGGGCGGTGAGCACGGAGGTGAGCGCGTGGCGCGGGCTGGGCGCGGCGGCCGTCTCCAACGGCGCGTCGAACCCGTGGAAGCGCACCCGGTCCTCCGGCGCGCGGTCGGCGTTGAACGCGCGCAGCCACTCGACCAGCTCGCGGTTGCCCGGGACCGCGCCGAAGCGGTGGCTGAACCCGGTCGCCAGCACCTCGTCGAGGTCGCCTTCACCGCCGTTCACGTAGTCGTCCACGACGGGCGCGGTGAAGTGGTCGGTCTCCAGCACGACCGACCGGTACCCGCGTTCGGCGAGGTGGGCGAGGACCTCGTTGCGCAGCAACGGGAAGGCTTCGATCCCGTGCGTGGGCTCGCCGAGGGCGAACACGGCCGGCGGCGCGGGGCGCGCGGCGAGCAGTTGGTCGAGGGCGCGGCCCAGTCCCGCGGGGCCGTCGAGTTCGCGGCCGAGGGCGCGCAGGGCGGTGGACATGACCACTCCTTCCGGGGAAGCACTGCCTTCGACGCTATCGTTGAAGACTCGGGTGAAACTCCGGCGAAGACCACCTGGGTGTTCGGGGTTGAAGTCTCAAAGGGGGTGCCGTTGCGACCGGTCGACCTCGCGCGCGAGCACGGGCTGTCCGCGCAGGCGGTCCGCAACTACGAGGACGCGGGCGTCTTCCCGCCGACCGACCGCACCGGGTCCGGCTACCGCCGCTACACGCCCCGGCACGCGCAAGCCCTGCGTGCCTTCCTCGCGCTGCGCGCGGGCCACGGCCACCGGCGGGCGGTGGAGATCATGCGCGCGGTCAACCGGGGCGACACGGATTCGGCCTACCGGCTCCTCGACGCCGCGCACGTCGAGCTGGCGGCCGAGCGCCGGACCCACGCCGAGGTCGCGACGGCTCTGGACGCGCCGGCCACCACCGTGCCCGCGCCCGTCCCCGGCCGGCCGTGGACCGTGGGCGAACTCGCCCGGCGGCTCGGCGTGCACCCGGCGACGCTGCGCACGTGGGAGGTCGAGGGCGTCCTGCGCCCGGACCGCGACCCCGCCACCGGCCACCGCGAGTACGGCCCGGAGGCCGTCCGCGACGCGGAGATCGCGCGCCAACTGCGCCGGGGCGGCTACCCGCTGGCCCAGGTCAGCCGGTTCCTGGCGTCGCTGCGCGAGGCGGGCGGGCCGCGGGAGCTGTCCGCCTTCCTGGACTCCTGGCGACAACGCCTCGCCGACCGCGGCCGGGCACTCCTCGCGGGCGCGGCCCAACTCGACGCCTACCTGCGCTCGCTCCCGACGTAGGCAGGCGACCGCGGGAGCCCTCGACTCGCGTCGGGAGCGGGCAACGCCCTCGCCCCGGGACCGGCCGGGGTGGACCTCGGCGACCGAGCCGTAGTGGGCCACGCGCCCACCCCGGGACGTCCGGTGCCGGCGAGCGGACGTGGGTGGGCGAACGCGCTCACGTCCGGCGCCGGCCCCCACCGGACGCGCGGCTCACCGCAGCGGCGTGTGGGCCGGGTCGACCCGTTCCCCCTCGCGGACCGGGCCGGGCGGCGTGCCGTCGCCGAACGGACGGCCGCCCAGCGCCTCCCGGCCGTGCGGCGTGACCCAGCCGGACAGGTCCGGCCCGGCCGGCACGATCCCGCTCGGGTTGATGTCCTTGTGGACGACGTAGTAGTGCCGCTTGATCTGCGCGAAGTCCACCGTGTCGCCGAAGCCGGGCGTCTGGAACAGGTCGCGGGCGTAGGCCCACAGCACCGGCATCTCCGCCAGCTTCTGCCGGTTGCACTTGAAGTGGCCGTGGTAGACGGGGTCGAAGCGGACCAGCGTGGTGAACAGGCGCACGTCCGCCTCGGTGATCGTGTCGCCGACGAGGTAGCGCCGGTCCCGCAGCCGGTCCTCCAGCCAGTCCAGCGCGGTCCACAGCCGCGCGTACGCCTCGTCGTAAGCCTCCTGCGACCCGGCGAACCCGCACCGGTAGACACCGTTGTTGACCTCGGTGAAGACCCGCCGGTTGACCTCGTCGATCTCGTCGCGGTGCCGCTCGGGCAGCAGGTCCGGCGCGCCGTCGCGGTGGTACGCGCGCCACTGCGTGGACAGGTCGAGCGTGATCTGCGCGAAGTCGTTGGTCACCACCGCGCCGGTCGTGGTGTCGACGATGGCCGGCACCGTGATGCCGCGCGGGTACTCGGGGTCGCGCGTGAAGTACGCCTCCTGGAGGCGCTCGATGCCCAGCACCGGGTCGCGCCCGCCGGGGTCGAGGTCGAACGTCCACGACCGCTCGTCGTGCGTCGGACCGGGCAGCCCGAGGGAGATCGCGTCCTCCAGCCCGAGCAGCCGCCGCACGATGATCGACCGGTTGGCCCAGGGGCAGGCCCGGGCCGCGACCAGCCGGTACCGCCCCGGCTCGACCGGGAACCCGTCCTCCCCGTCCACCGTGATCCGGGTCGTGATGTACCGGGTGTCGCGCTCGTACTCCTTGCCCTTGACGGAGTACACCCCGCCCCGCCGGTGCTCGTCCCGCTCGTCACCGACCGCGGCCGCCGAAGTCTCGCTCACGGTTGGTGAGCCTACGTCGCCCACCACGCCCCGGCCTCCCGTAGGGGACGGGCTCCGGCACAACCCGGGGATTCCCCTGGCCCGGGCCGCGGGCCGGGGCGGGGCGGACGCGCCGGCGGGCCCGGTTCTGGCAGGCTGCCGCACAGGGCGTCGGAGGGATGGGGAGACGTGAGCGCAGGAGACCGCCGCTGGACCGATCGCGGTGAGGCCATCGGGCACGCAGTGACCTGGCTGGCGCGGTGGAGCACGCGCCTGGTGCTGGTCGCGCTGGGGGTCGTGCTGCTGTGGATGCTGATCGGCAGGCTGTGGGTGGTGGTGATGCCGGTCCTGCTCGGCCTGCTGATCACGACCGTGCTGTGGCCGCCCGCCCGCTGGCTGCGCTCGCGCGGGGTGCCGCCCGCGCTCGCCGCGACGATCGTGCTGGTCGGGGGACTGGCCGTGCTCGGCGGCGTGGTGGCGTTGATCTCGACGTCGATCGCGTCCGGCGTGCCGCAGATCGCGGACAGCGCCACCCGCGCGCTCCAGCAGGCGCTGGACTGGGCTTCGGGCCCGCCGCTCAACCTCGCCGCGGGCGACACCGACGCGCTGCTGGAGCAGGGCGTCAACCAGCTCCAGTCCAGCGTCGGCTCGATCGCGAACGGCCTGATCACCGGCGTCGGCACGGTGACCTCCGGCATCGTCACGGGCGTCCTGGCGCTGCTGCTGGCGTTCCTGTTCGTCAAGGACGGCCCGCGGTTCACGCCGTGGCTGCGCGGCGTGATCGGCGAGCGCGCGGGCGGGCACGTCACCGTCGTGCTGGAACGCGTCTGGACCACGTTGGGCGACTTCATCCGCACCCAGGCGATCGTGAGCCTGGTGGACGCCGTGCTGATCGGCCTCGGCCTGGTGCTGCTCGGCGTGCCGCTGGCCGTGCCGCTGGCGGCGCTGACGTTCCTCGGCGGTTTCGTGCCGATCGTGGGCGCGTTCGTCGCCGGCGCGCTGGCCGTGCTCGTCGCGCTGGTCAGCAACGGGCTGACCACGGCGATCATCATGCTGGTGGTCGTGGTGGCGGTGCAGCAGATCGAGGGCAACGTGCTCCAGCCGATCCTCCAGTCCCGCAGCCTGCGCCTGCACGCCGCCGTCGTGCTGCTCGCGGTGACGGCCGGCAGCACCATCTACGGCATCGCGGGCGCGTTCCTCGCCGTCCCGGTCGTGGCCACGGTCGCGGTCGTGCTGCGGTACCTGGGCGAGGTCGTGGACCGGCAGTCCGCGGCGCGACCCGCCGCGGCGGACCTGCCGGACGACCCGGACCCCGGCCCGGACCGGCACGCCGCGCGGGACTGAGGTCGGCGCGGCGATCGCGACCGGGCGGCGCTCAAGTGGGTTTCCTCATGAAACCCACGGTTATCATGCGCGGATGCTCCGACGCACTTACGACGGCCAGGTCTGCTCCATCGCGCGTGCGCTGGAGGTCGTCGGCGAGCGCTGGACGTTGTTGATCGTGCGCGACGCCCTCTCGGGCGTGACCCGGTTCGACGGGTTCCTCAACCGGATGCCGATCGCGCGCAACGTGCTCAGCGACCGCCTCAACGGCCTGGTCGAGTGCGGCGTGCTGGAGCGCGTGCAGTACCAGGACCGGCCGCCGCGCCACGAGTACCTGCTCACCGCCCGGGGGAGGGAGCTGACCCCGGTGGTGCTGGCGCTCATGGCGTGGGGCGACCGGCACATGCCGACGCCGACCGGCCCGCCGGCCGTGGCCGAGCACGTGGGCTGCGGCGGGACCGTGCGCACGCGCCTGGTCTGCGACTGCTGCGAGCGGCAGGTCGAGCCCACGGCGGTGGTCAGGCGGTCGAACGGCGCGACCTGACGTCACGCCCCGGCCGCCGGTACCGCCGGGTAACCCGTCGTGGCTAGGATTCGATCACGGAACGTGGACGAAGCGCGTCCGGTCGATGACGGGGCGTGTGCTCGAACGTGCGTGGCGGTGGGGGGCGGTAGTGACGAGCCGGTTCGGCGGGCTGCTGCGGCGGTGGCGGCAGCGGGCCGGGTTGAGCCAGGACGACCTGGCCGAACGGGCCGGGCTCGGCGTCCGCACCGTCCGCGGGCTGGAGACCGGCGACCGGGGCAACCCGCAGGTGCGCACGGTCCGGCTGCTGGCCGACGCGTTGCGCCTGAACGGCGCGGAGCGCGCCGAGCTGTTCACCGCCGCCGGGCACGCCGAGCCGGCGGACGAGCCCGCCGACGACGTCCCGGCCGGTGACGTGCCGTCGAGCGGCGGCGTCCTCGGACCCGCCGGGCACGGCGGTGGTGTGGTCCTGGCCCCGCCCGCGCCGGCGCTCGGCGCGGACCCGCTGGTCGAGGCGACCGACGCGCTCGCCTACGCCGTGCACGCCCGGTGGCGGCGCGAGGAGGAGCAGCAGCAGGTGCACGACCCGGTGCCGCTGCCGGTCCGCTGGCGGCCCGCGCCCGACGCGCTGCGGGACAGCTGGGCCAACATCCGGGTCGCGAAGCCGGGGCAGCCCGCGCGCCCGCTCGACCTGGGCGGGCGGCTCGACCAGGTCGTGGAGGTCTACCGGCGGATCCCGTCGTCGCGGCTGATCGTGCTCGGCCGGGCGGGCGCGGGCAAGACGATCCTCACCACCCGGTTCGTGCTGGACCTGCTCGCCGTGCGGGCCCCGGCCGACCCGGTGCCGGTGATCTTCAGCCTCGGCTCGTGGCACCCGGACCGCGTGGAGCTGCGGGACTGGCTGGCCGACCAGCTCGTGCGCGACCACCCGGGCCTCGCCGCGCCCGGTCCCGGCGGCGCGACCCTGGCCGCCGCCCTGGTGGACGCCCACCGCGTGCTGCCCGTGCTGGACGGGTTCGACGAGGTGGCGGGCGGTCTGCGCCGGTCCGCGCTGGCCGCGTTGAACGCCACCACCCTGCCGCTGCTGCTGACCAGCCGGGTGGACGAGTACCGGGCGGCGGTGGAGGCGACCGGCGTGCTGCGCGCGGCGGGCGCGGTGGAGCTGGTCGACCTGACCGCGGACGACGTGGCCGACTACCTGCCCCGGACCACCGGGAGGGCCGGCGGCGCGGGCGCCCTGTGGCAGCCCGTCCTGGACGAGGTGCGGGCCCGGCCGGGCGGTCCCCTCGCCGCCGTGCTGACCACCCCGTTGATGGTGGCGCTCGCGCGCCGGATCTACAGCGACACCCCGGGCCACGACCCGGCGGAACTGCTCGACGCCGACCGGTTCGCCGCACCGGGCGCGATCGAGCGGCACCTGCTCGGCGGGTTCGTGCCGGCGGTGTACCGGGAGCACCGGGGCGGCCGGGGCCACGACGTCGAGCGCGTCCGGCACTGGCTCGGCCACCTCGCCGACCACCTGAGCCGGCTCGGCACCCACGACCTGGCCTGGTGGCAGCTCGGCACGTCGTCGAGCCGGTGGGTCAGGGCGGTGGTGGTCTCGCTGGTGGTCTTCGTCGTCGTGGGCCTGGGCGACGTCGTCATCGAGGGCCTGCTGATCGGGGAGGTCAGCGCCGAGCTGGTGGGCCTGAGCGCCCTGGTGGGGCTGATCGTCGGCGTCCCGTTCGGCCTGGTGCACGGGCACCTGGCGCGGGTGCAGCCGGTGCGGCCGACGCGCTTCCGGCTGCGGTGGCGGTGGTCGGCGGGCGGCGGGACGCGCTGGCCGCGCGTGCGGTCGAGGGCCCGGATGGGGCTGTGGTTCGGCGCGCTGGTCGGCCTGGTCTACGGCGTCGTGATGGACCTGGTGAAGCTGCTGGCCGTGGGGCGCGAGATCACGCCGACGATGGTCCTCGTGGACTCGGGCGTGTTCACGGTGGTGTTCGGCGCCGGCGCGGCGCTCGCGTTCGGGCTGATCGCGGCGGGGGAGTCGCCGCAGGACCTCCGTTCGGCGGCGAGCCCGGCCGGCCTGCTGCGGGCCAACCGGCGGACCGTGCTCGTCCAGATGCTGCTGTTCGCGCCGCTGTTCGCGGTGTTCTTCACCGGGGCGACGTGGCTGATCACCACGGCGTTGATGTCGCTGCCCGGCGGCGGGCCGTTCGGCCTCACCCTGACCTGGCCCGCGCTCGCCGGGCTCGCGCTGGGGCTCGTGGGCGGGTTCGGCGGCGGGGTCGCCTACCTGCTCAGCATGACCGCGTGGGGGCAGTGGGTGGTGTTCGCCCGCTTCTGGCTGCCGTTGACCGGCCGGCTGCCGTGGGCCGTGCACGCGTTCCTGGACGACGCGTACCGGCGGGGCGTGCTGCGGCGGGCGGGCGCGGTCTACCAGTTCCGCCACGCCCGCCTCCAAGACCACCTGACCGAGGTCCACCGCCGGACGACCTGACCGGTCACCGCGCGCGTTCGCCCTGCTCAACGCCACCGGCCACAGATGGCCTCCCGGTGGCCTGTCCGTCGTGCCCCCGCCTGGCCAGCATGGGCCGGGCCGGTGACGTGACAGGTCCGGGAGGGGGATCGCGGGGTGTCGAACGAAGACCCGACGCCGACGGCGGGCGTCGTGAACTGGGAGGCGTACAGCCACGAGGAGCTGTACCGGATGCTGTGGCAGGACGCGGACGTGGCCGACGTCAGCGTGGTCGCCACCGAGTGGGCGCGGCACCGGGAGGCGCTGGACGCGCACGCCGAGGTGTTGCGCGAGCAGCGGGCCGCGCTGCCGGACGGGTGGCAGGGCCAGGCGGCACGGGAGGCGGCCGACCGCTTGGGCGCGCTGGCCGACCGGGTGGAGAAGATCGGCGAACTGGCGCACGCGGGCCACCGGGCCGCGCAGGAGGCCGCCGACGCGCTGGCCGCGGCGAGGGCCATGATGCCGCCCCCGCCGGCCGGTGGGGGGACGACGGTGCCGACGCCCCCGGCCTTGCCCGCGCTCCCCACGATCCCGGCCCCGTCCGCGCTGCCGCCCCTGCCCGCGCTCCCGGCGCTCCCGACCGCGCCGACGATGTCCACGTCGTCGTTCACCGCGCCGTTCACGTCCCTGCCGAACTTCGCCGCGATGGTCGCCCCGACCCCGGCCACCACCACGTCCGGCGTCGGCACGGCGTTCGGCGCGGTCGGCGGCGCGGGGTTCAGCTTCTACTTCGGCGCGGTGTCGGCGGACCAGCGGAAGGCCGAGGCGGTGCGCGCGATGCGGACCTACGAGTCGAGCCTGGTGGGCGGCAGCCGGCTGATCGACGGGGCGCGGGGCGCGATCCCGCCCGCCGCCGCGCCGACGACGCCCGCGACCGCCCCGCCCATGACGTCCACGGGCGGACCGCCGACCGGAGGGGTGTCGGGCGGCTCGCCGACGGGCGCGCGGACGCCGGTGCCGTGGTCGCGGCTCCTCGGCGGCGGGGCGAGCCCGGTCGCGGTCGGCAGTCCCGGCACGCCGGCGACCGGGCACGCCGCCCCCCAGCCCGGCCCCGGCCTGCGGGCCGGCGTGCTGCCCGGCGCGGTGGGC
>NZ_JBHYXZ010000178.1:0-15952 GCF_042752395.1 Actinosynnema sp. NPDC059335
GGGCCAAGACGCCCCCGCAGGCGCCGCCGCCGTCGCCCAACGGCGCGCCCCGCCGCCCGCCCGGCCCGCCGCCCCGCCGCCCGCAGCCGACGGCCAGCGAGAAGACGGTGAAGATCGCCGCGCCCGGTTCGACCGGACCGCACGGCCCGTCGGTCCCGCCGGGTCCGCGCAACGCCGGCGGTCAGCCGGGCAGGCCCGCGTGGCCGACCGGCGACGACAAGCCCTGACCGTGTCCGAGCGGTCCGTGCGGGAGACCCTCGCGCGCCAGGGCGTGGACGGCGCGACGCTGGTGCGCCTGTTCCTGCTGGCCCTGCTGATCATCCCGGCCCGGTTGGTGCTGTCGTTCGTCCCGATGACCCTGCCGCCCGCGCTCGTGGTGGCGTTGCTGCTGGGCGTGCTGTGGGTGTCCGGGCAGATGGTGGACAACGTCGGCATGGGCAAGGGGCGCAACGTCGTGCGCACCGCCGTGGCGCTGTACCTGGCGTCGCACCTGGCGACCTACGGCGTGGCCACCCGGCGGTGGCTGCCGACCGACGAGCTGACCGTGGCCGACAGCAGCATCATCCGGATCACGTCGATGATCGCGGTCGCGGTGTTCGTGTGCGACGCGGTGCGCACCAAGGACCGCCTGGACAAGGTGCTCAAGCTGCTGCTGGCGTGCGGGGCGGTGATCGCGTTCGTCGGGCTGGTGCAGTTCGGGCTGGGCGTGGACCTGGCGTCGTACGTGTCGCTGCCGGGGCTGCGGGTGCAGGACAACGGGTACTCGGCGATGGAGGCGCGGTCGATCTTCCGGCGGCCGACCGGCACGACCAACCACCCCATCGAGTTCGGCCTGGTGTGCGCGATGTCCGTGCCGCTGGGCGTGCACTACGTGTTCAAGGCGAGGGACGACGGCACGCCGCACGTGCGCTGGCTGGTGTGCCTGGCGCTGGTCGGGCTGGGCGCGTTGACGTCGTTGTCGCGGACCGCGCTGCTCGGCGTGGCGGTCGGCGCGGTGATCATGATCGCGACGCTGCCGAAGCGGCGGAAGATCACCACGTTGCTGGTGGGCGGCGGGTTCTTCCTGGGCGCGAGCGTGACCGTGCCGGGGCTGTTCGGGACGTTGCGCGGGATGTTCTCCAACATCGAGGACGACCCGAGCGTGAAGGCGCGTACCGCGGACTACGAGGCGGCGTGGGAGCAGATCGACCTGAACCCGTTGCTGGGGCGCGGGTTCGGGACGTACCTGCCGACGAAGTACACGATCCTGGACAACCAGTTCCTGCTGACGTTGATCGAGAACGGCTACCTGGGGCTGTTCGCGTTGATCGGCATGTTCCTGGCGGCGGCGTTCGCGGCGATCCGGGTGCGGATGATCAGCCGGGACGAGCAGTTGCGGAGCCTGGCGAGCGCGTTGCTGGCCGGGGTGGTGGCGGGCGGGATCGCCTCGGTGACGTTCGACCTGCTCGGGTTCGGCGTGGCGACCGGGCTGGTGTTCACCATGATCGGCGCTTCGGGGGCGTTGCTGCGGGTGGCCCAGGAGGAGCGCAAGCGTGCTGCGGCGGAGGCCGGCCGTGCCGAGCGTGGTGCCGCCTGACGGCGTTCGACGGGGTTGCCGGCGGGCTTGTCGAGGGGGCAGGCCCTACGGTCGGTTCCGGGTGTTGGGCCCATTGCCGCACGTGGTGCCGTCGCAGAGGCTTGACCGATGACAACCAAGCCGGCTCGACGCGTGGTGGCGGCGCTCGCCGCGGGCGCGTCCGTGGTGGCGCTCGGCGTGCCGGCCACCGCCGCAGACCGTCCGATCACCGACGTCGCGGCCATCGCGGCCAACCTCGACCTGATCACCGGGAACGACCGGGTGCCCGGGGCGTTGGCCGAGGTCCGGGACCGGCGTGGCCGGTCGGTCACGATCATGTCCGGCACGGCCGAGTCGGGCACCGGCCGGGCGATGGTCGACGGCGACGGCCGCTTCCGGATCGCCAGCGTCACGAAGCCGTTCACCGCCGTGGCCGTGCTGCGACTGGTCGCCCGGCACCGGATCCGGCTCGACGAGCCGGTCGAGACCTACCTGCCCGGGGTGGTGCGGGGCACCGGTGAGGGCAGCGCGATCGACGGCCGCGAGATCACGGTGCGCCAACTGCTCCAGCACACCAGCGGGCTGCCGGACTACGTCCGGTTCCCGGGCTCCGTCGACCGGGACCGGCCGGTCGAGGCGGCGGAGCTGGTGCGGATCGCCCTGGACCACCGGCCGGAGTTCGCCCCCGGCCGGGGTTGGGCGTACTCCAACACCGGCTACGTCCTCGCCGGCATGGTCGTGGAGAGGGTGACGCGCCAGGACATCGCCACGGCCGTGACCGACCTGGTGATCCGTCCCGCGCGGTTGCGCGACACGTACTGGCCGCCGGCCGGTGAGCGGGGCATCCGCGGTCCGCACGCGCGCAACTACACCCTGGACGAGACCGATCCGGCCGGACCGCTGGTCGACGTCACGGAGTTCGAGCCGTCCTGGGCGGGCGCGTCCGGCGCGATGGTGTCCACGCCGTCGGACCTCAACCGGTTCTGGCGGGAGCTGTCCGGGGGCGGGCTGCTGCCGGGGTGGGCGCTGGCCCAGATGCGCACCACCGTGCCCGCACCGGGGCTGGGGCCCGGCGTGGCGTACGGCCTGGGCCTGATCCGGTTGCCCCGGTCGTGCGGCGGTCACCTGTGGGTCCACGGGGGTGACCTGGCGGGCGGCGGCGTGGCGAACGTCAGCGGGCACGACGACTCCGGCCGTGCGGCGACCGTCTACATCACCGCGCTCACCGGCGGGGCGGCCGTGGCACGCATGCGCGCCACCCTGGACCTCGCCCTCTGCTCGTAGCCCCCGGCGAGGCCGGACCGGCGAAGTCCGGAGGGTTGGCAGCGGAAGCGGATGCGGCACTGAGCGAGCGCAACCGCTTCCCTGCCGACCCGAGCGTTGAATTCAGGGGTCCTGAACGTAGGACACACGCGTTCTGAGCGTAGGACACGCGCGTTCTGAGCGTAGGACACGCGCGTTTTGGATGGAGGGCACGCGCGAGGCGGGCGTTGGGGGCGCTGGTCAGGGGAGGGGGGTCAGGCCCTTGTCGGTTTCGGTGTAGGCGGCGTGGCAGTCGGGGCAGATCAGGCCCGCGTCGAGGCGTTGGCCGCAGGCGCAGACCCAGCCCTTGTGGGTGGCCGGGTTGCCCGCGATGAACGCGTGGGCCGGGACGTCCTTGGTGACGACCGAGCCCGCGGCCGCGAAGGCGTGCTCGCCGATCTCCACGCCGCACACCACGACGGTGCCCGCGCCCAGGGTCGCGCCGCGGCGGACCACGGTGGACAGCAGCGCGTCACCCGTGCGCTTGATCGCCGCGCGCGGTCGCAGGTCGTTGGTGAACAGCACGTTCGGGCCGAGGAACACCTCGTCCTCGCACACCACGCCGTCGAACACCAGCGTGCCGTTCTTCACCGTCACCCGGTCGCCCAGCACGGCCTTGCTCTCCACGAACGCCCCGTCGCAGATGTTGCAGTCCCGGCCGACCCGCGCGCCCGGCAGCACGTGCGCGAACGCCCACACGCGCGTCCCCTCGCCCACGTCGTCGCTCTCGCACAGCCCGTTCGGGTGGACGTAGACGCTCATCGCACCGCCTCCGCCAGCGCCGCCACGACGCGTTCCTGCTGCGCCACCGTGATCTCCGGGAACAGCGGCAGGGACAGGATCTCCCCCGCCACCGCCTCGCTCACCGGGAAGTCCCCCGGCGCGTGGCCCAGGTGCACGTACGCGCCGGTCAGGTGCACGGGCGTCGGGTAGTGGATGCCCGCGCCGATCCCGGCCTCGTGCAACGACGCCAGCACGCGGTCACGCGACGGCACGCGCACGACGTACAGGTGCCACACGGGCACGTTGCCCTCCAGCACCACCGGCAGCGTCACGCCCGGCACGTCGGCCAGCATCGCGCCGTACCGCTCCGCCGCCGCGCGGCGCTGCTCGTTCCAGCCCTCCAGCCGGCGCAGCTTCGCGGACAGCACCACCGCCTGCAACGTGTCCAGGCGGCTGTTGAAGCCCACCACCGAGTGCTCGTACTTGCGCGGCGACCCGTGCTCGCGCAGCAGCCGCACCGCCTCGGCCAGCTCCGCCGACGCGGTCAGCACCGCACCGCCGTCGCCGTACGCGCCGAGGTTCTTGCCCGGGTAGAAGCTCGTCGCGGCGATGTCGCCCAACCCGCCGACGGCCACGCCGTGCCGCCGCGCCCCCTGGGCCTGCGCCGCGTCCTCCACGATCGGCACGCCGAACGACCGCAGGTCCTCCACCGGCGCGGCCTGCCCGTACAGGTGCACCGGCAGCAACGCCTTGGTGCGCGGCGTGACGGCCTCCGCGACCTGCGCCACGTCGATCAGCCCGGTGTCGGCCACGCAGTCCACCAGCACCGGCGTGGCGCCGGTCCGCGCCACCGCGCCGGCGGTCGCGATGAAGGTGTTGGCGGGCAGCACGCACTCGTCGCCCGGCCCGATGTCGAGCGCGCGCAACGCCAGCTCGATGGCGTCGGTGCCGTTGCCGACCGCGACGCAGTGCGGCACCTCCTGGTAGGCGGCGAACTCCGCCTCGAACGCGGCGACCTGCCGCCCGCCGACGAACGCGGTGTTCTCGAGCACCTCCGCCCAGCCCTCGGCTACCTCGTCGGCGACCTGCTCGTGCTGCGCACCCAGGTCCACCAGCGGGATGTCGATCACGAACCGTTCCCCTCTCGCAGTCTCCGGGCGGGGTTGCCCGCCCAGACCTCACCCGCGGGGACGTCGGAGAGCACCACCGAACCCATGCCCACCACCGCGCCCGCCCCGATCGACACGCCTTCCCGGACCGCGCTGCCCTGCCCGAGGTACGCGCCCTCCCCCACCCGCACCGATCCGCCCAGCGACGCGCGGCCGGCGAACGTGACGCCGTCGCCCACCTCGTCGTCGTGCGTGACCAGCACGTGCGGCATGGCCACGACGTGCGCGCCCAGGCGCAGCGGCGTCGTCACCACCGCGCCGGCCAGCAGGACCGTGCCCGGCCCCACCTCCGCGCCGACGGCCACCGAGGCCGCCGGGTGCACCACCGTCGCCCACCGGTCCTCCGGCAGGCCGAGCCGGGCGACCAGGTCGAGCCTGCCGCGCGGCCGGTGCGCGTTGGCCACGCACACCAGCACCGCGGCGTCCGTCGAGTGCACGAGGTCCGTGCCGCCGAGGACGGGCAGGCCGTCGAGGTCCGCGCCGTGGCGCGCCGGGTCGTCGTCCAGCGCGCCCACGGGGCGCCACACCTCGGGGAGGAGGCGGACGGCCGCGAGGACTTCGCGGGCCAGCCCGCCCGCACCCACGAGCAGCAGCGGTCTCGGCCTGGTCATCGGGTCGGCGCTCATCCTCTCGTGAACACGACGTCGACCCAGTAGTTGCTGCCGGCGTAGGACTCCTCGGGGAACCCGGGGCCGGCGCGGTAGACGCCGTTGCGGCCGTCCTCGCCGGTGGCCGGCGCGCTGAGCGGCGGGCTGGTCACGGCCCTGCCCATGAAGTACCCGGTGTTCACCGAGTACCGGCCGTTCGGCGCGGTGTAGGACGCCACGTACGTGGTCCCGGCGGTGACGGTCACCGGCGAGGAGAACATCAGCGTCTGCCAGCCGCTCGCGGTCTCGTTCACGAACGTGCCGGTCGCCAGCCGGTTGCCCGCCGCGTCCCACAGCGACCCGGTGTGCGTGCCGGTGTTGCCCGCACCCTTGTAGAACCGCACCCCGGTGACGGAGCCGTTCACCGACGGCACGAACCGGACGCCCAGCTCGTACGAGCCGGTGTCGTCGGCCTCCGCCACGGTCGGCACGGTGGCCGCGCTGAACAGCGAGCACGGGCAGTCGCCGGCCGTGGTCGTGGTGAACGACCAGCTCGTGGGCGCGGTCATCAGGTTGCCGTAGACGTCGGCGATGCGCACGCTCGCGGTGTAGGTCATGCCGCCGCCGAGCGCCGCCGCGGGCGTCCACGTCACCTGCTGCTGGTTCGCCGACAGCGCCAGCGTGCCCGCGATCCTCGCGCCGCCGGCATCGACGAGCGTGAACTGGGCCGTGCTGAGGTCGACCGGCTCGTCGAACGTCGCGGTCAGCGGCGAGGTGCGGGACACGCCGCCCGCGCCGTCGAGCGGGGTGCGCCCGTTGACGACCGGCGGTGTGTTGTCCTCGTTGGGCAGGTAGACCACGTCCACCCAGTAGTTGCCGCCCGAGTAGGAGTTGGTCGGGTAGCCGGACCCGGTGCGGTAGACGCCGTTGCCGCCGTCGGCCGCCGCGGGCGCGGTCAGCGGACCGCTGACCGGCGAGTACCCGCTGAAGTACCCGCTGTCGACCGCGTAGCGGCCGGTCGTCGTGGTGTACGACGCGGTGTAGGTCCGGCCCGCCGACACGAACACCGGTTGGGCGAACGTCAACGTCTGCCAGCCGGTCGCCGTCTCGTTGCCGAACGTGCCGGTCGCGAGCAGCTGGCCGGTCGGCGACCACAGCGACCCGGTGTGCGTGCCGGTGTTGCCCGCGCCCTTGTAGAACTTCACCCCGGTGATCCGGCCGCCCGCGGTGGGCGTGAACCGCACGCCCAGCTCGAACGCGCCGGTGTCCTCGCTGGAGGTGATCGTGGGCAGGGTCGCCGTGCTGAACAGCGTGCACGGGCAGATGACGTCCGGGCTGGTGGTGAACGACCACGTGACCGGGTCCGGCATCGGGTTGCCGTTCGCGTCGGCGATCAGCACGCTCGCGGTGTACCGGGTGTTCGGCATGAGCTTGCCCGACGGCGTCCAGGTCACCGTCCGCTGGTCGCCCGACAGCGACACCGAGCCGGTGAGCTGCGCGCCGCGCGGGTCGGTCAGCCAGATCTGCGCGCTGGCCGGGTCGACCGCCTCGCTGAACGTCGCGGTCAGCGGCGCGGTGGCGGCGACGTTCGTCGCGTTCACCGCCGGGGTCCGGTTGGTCATCGCGGGCGGCGTGGTGTCGCCGTTGAGGCCGTTGCGGAAGACCACGTCGACCCAGTAGTTCGTCGCGTTGTACGAGGCGGTCGGGAACCCGCCGCCGGCGCCGTAGCGGTACACGCCGTTGGGGCCGTCGACCCCGTCGGCCAGCGCGCGCAGGCCCGCGTAGTTCGCGCCGTGCCCGCTGAAGTAACCGCCGGTGACCGAGTAGCGCCCGTTCGGCGCGTAGTACGACACGATGTAGGTGGTGTTGGCCTGCACGACCACCGGTGAGGCGAAGGTCAGCTTCTGCCAGCCGCTCGCGGTCTCGTTGGTGAACGTGCCGGTGGCCAGCAGCAGGCCGGTGGACGACCACAGCGACCCGGTGTGCGTGCCGGTGTTGCCCGCGCCCTTGAAGAACCGGACGCCCAGCACCTCGCCCTTGCCGTTGAAGCGGACCTTCGTGCCGACCTCGATGGGCGTCGTGTCGGCCGCCTCGTACACGGCGGGCCGGGCGAAGTCGTCCCAGACCGTGCACGGGCACGTCGTGGGCCGGTTCGCACCGGTGGTGAACGACCACGTCGCCTGCGTGGTCTGGTTGCCCGCCGCGTCCGCGACGCGCAGCGCCACCGTGTAGCCGGTGTTCTGGGTGAGCGCCTGGCCCGGCGTGAAGGTGACCGTCTTGTTCTCGTTGGACAGCGTCAGCGAGCCGGACACCACGCCGGACGGCCCGGTCACGGTGAACTGGGCGGAGCCGGGCGCGACGGCCTCGTCGTAGGTCGCGGAGACGACCGGGGTGAGCGCGACCGTGCCCTCGCCGTTGACCGGCGTGGTCGACACCAGCAGCGGGGCGCGCTGGTCGGGGCCGGGGTCGGGGGCCCACACCACGTCGACCCAGTAGTTGCTGCCCCAGTGGGACTGGGTCGGGAAGCCGGGCCCGCCGAACCGGAACAGGCCGTTCGGGCCGTCGTCGCCGTTCTTCGGGCCGGTGATCGGTTCGAGGTAGCGGGGGCGTTGGAAGAAGTACTCCAGGTCGTACGAGTAGTGCCCGTTGGGCGCGTAGTACGACACCACGTAGGTGGTCGCGGCCGACACCTTCACCGGCATCGGGAAGATCAGCGTCTGCCAGCCGCTCGCGGTCTCGTTGGTGAACGTGCCGGTGGCCAGCGCGTTGCCGTTGCGGTCCCACAGCGTGCCGGTGTGCGTGCCGGTGTTGCCCGGGCCCTTGTAGAACCTGACGCCGCGCACGTAGCCGTCGGTGTTCGCCCGCCACTTCACGCCCAGCTCCAGCGGCGAGGCGTCGCCGCTGTCGGGCACGTCGGGGGTGTCGGCGTTGGTCCACAGGCCGCACGGGCAGGTCCGCGGGTTCACGCCGGGCGTGGCCACCACGGCGGCGGACAGGTTCGCCGAGTCGTCCACGGCGCGCACCCGGAGGCTCGCCGGGCCGGACTTGATCGGGGTGTAGGTGTAGCTCCACGCCGTCTGCCCGGCCTGCCACACCGCCGGGTGCCAGCGGGTGCCGCCGTCGGTGGACACCTCGACGCCGCCGACCTGGCCGCCGCCGACGTCGACCACCGTGCCGGAGAACGTGTACGCCGTGCCCACGGTCGAGATCGGCGGCACGCTGGTGAACGCGACGGCCGGGGCCTGCGTGTCGGTGCTCTTGGTCGCCCACTTGAGGCCCGGCTGGAGGTAGGGCGGCTGCACGCCCATGTCGGCCAGGAAGTTGACCGTGGCCTGCTTCATCCGGATGTCGGAGGTGGGGGTGTTGGTGAGGAACGCGTGATCGTCGTCCACGCCCCAGGCCCACTGCACCGTGCCGGCGCCGAACACCAGCGACCCGCTCGGGTGCTTGTAGTAGGTGATGGCGTGGGTCTTGGTGTCGGGGGTGTAGAGGTCGCCGTGGTTCTGCAGCACGTACGGCCCGTCGGGCATGTCCACCGTGGTGCGGGACAGCTGCGCCACGCCCGGCGGCTGGAAGCCGTTGTCCTCCACCGAGTTCCACTCGTAGCCGAGCGTGCCCGGCTGGAACGTGTACGTGGTGTTGGCGGCCATGGTCTGCAGGTCCGTGTGCCGCCACAACCGCATCTTGCCGTAGGCGGCCGGGACCTGGAGCGAGTCGTCGCGCCGGCCGTTGACCGTGAAGATGTTGCCGAGCAGCGCGTTCTCCGGCCGCCCGCCGTCCTGGTCGGGGTAGCGCGGGTCGCGCCAGGTGCCGGTCCAGTCGCTCAGGCCGTCGTTCTGGGTGCCCTTTGTCTCCTTGTAGCAGGCGATGGTGCGCCAGTCGGTGCGGGAGGAGTCGATGCTCTTCTCCCACCGGTGCTTCCAGAAGATCTCGTTGCCGGTCAGGAACGCCAGGTGCACGCCCGCGTCCCGGGCCGCCTCGACGTTGGCGCGCTGCTCGTTGGACCAGTACTCGTCGTGGCCGACGGCCATGAACACCTGGTGGTTCTTGATCAGGTGGCCGCGCCGGGCCGAGTCGACGTCGGTCGTGTAGCTGACGTCGTACCCGTTGGACTCCAGGAAGCGCAGCATCGGGTACTCGGCGTTGAAGATGAAGTTGTCGTCGCCGTCGCCGCCGGTGTACGGGCGGTTGTAGCTGACCTTGTACGCCTGCCCGCCCTGGCCGGGGCCGTCGCCGAAGTAGAGGCTGTTGCCGCCGTAGCGGTTGTAGGCGACCCAGGTCGCGTCGGAGGTCTGGAACAGGATCTTCGAGGTGCTGGTGTCGTCGCGGACGACGAACACGATCTCGTTCTCCGCGCCGGTGTCGATGCGGTGCGTGCGGGCGTAGTACAGGCCCGACACCGCGGTGGTCGGCACGTTCCAGCTCAGCGACACCTCCCAGTTGCCGCAGTCGATCAACGCGCTGCCGTCCGTGCCGCGCAGGCACGCCGGCTGGTTCTGCTCCTCGTCGCGGCTGATCCGCTCCTGGAACCGCGCGCCGACGCCGTCGTACCAGCCGAGCCGGTAGATGTCGATGTAGTACGACTTCGCGCTGGTCAGCATCTTGAAGTCGACCCGGCCGCCGGGGGTGGCGCTGATGTCGGTGGTGAAGCCGAGGATGCTGTCGTCCCGGTAGGTGACCTGCCAGTCCGGCGTGCCCGCCTTGGTGTTCTCGCACGCCACCTTGTTCACCACGGGCGGGTCGCACGGCGCGGCGGCGGCCTCGGGCGCGCGCAGCACACCGACGACCACGACGATGGACGCCACGAGGGCGAGCACGACCGTCAGGCGGAGCAGCAACACCGCGAGAGCGGGTCTGGCCCGCGTCTGGTCGGCGGTCATGGGGATGTCACCTCTCGGGCAAAGCCGGTCGCAACAGCGGGTGATCACGCGCGCACTGCGTCGACCAGCGGAGTTCTGTCGTTCCGCTCGTCGTGTGAAGCCGGCTTCGCGTTACAGCACAACGTGAACAGCGCTCGGGCGAGCACCGTGGGTGACGCCCGGCGCGGTCGGACGGGTTTCAGCGGGTGGCGACGGGCGCGTGGAGCGCCGCCTCCAGCTCCTCGACCACGGTGTCCTGCTCCGCGGTCGTCAGGTCGTGGTAGAGCGGGAGGATCAGCGACCTCCTGGTGAACGCCTCCGTCACCGGCAGGTCGCCGTGCGGGTGGCCGGCGTACGCGGGCTCCAGGTGCGCGGCCATGATCCCGCGCCGCGCCGACACGCCGCGCGCGGCGAGCCGGGCCAGCACCTCGTTGCGGTCCACCTCGGCGTCCTCGGGCAGCATCACCCAGAACGACTGGTAGTTCGTCGTGCCGTGCGCCGGGTCGCGCACCGGCCGCAGGTCGCCCAGGCGCTCGGCCAGCAGTTCGTGGTAGCGCGCCGCCAGCTCGCGCCGCCGCCGCACGATGGCGTCCAGCTTGGACAGCTGCACCAGCCCGACGGCGGCCTGGATGTCGGTCATCCGGTAGTTGAACGCCGTCTCCAGGTAGCTCTCCACCACCGCGCCGCCGCCGCTGTGCCGCTCGGCCGCGCTGACGCTCATGCCGTGCTCGCGCAGGCGCTTGGCCCGCGTCGCCCACTCGGGGCGGTTGGTGGTGAGCATCCCGCCCTCGCCCGTGGTGATCAGCTTGCGCGGGTGGAACGACCAGGCCGCCATCTCGGCGTCCGCGCCGACCGGCACGCCGCGGTAGGTCGACCCGGCGGCGCACGCCGCGTCCTCGACCACCGTGACGCCGCGCGGACCGCACAGCGCGCGCAACGCGTCCACATCGGCCGGCACACCGGCCTGGTGCACCAGGATCACCGCGCGGGTGCGCTCGGTGAGCACCGGTTCGACGGTGGCCGCGGACAGGTTGCCGGTCTCCGGCTCCACGTCGGCGAACACCGGCGTGGCGCCGCAGTAGCGGACCGCGTTGGCGGTGGCGATGAACGACAGCGACGGCACCACGACCTCGTCGCCCGGCCGCACGTCGAGCAGGTGCAGCGCGACGTGCAGCGCGGTCGTGCACGACGAGACGGCCACGGCGTGCAGCGCGGCGACGCGGCGGGCGAAGGCGTCCTCGAACGCGGCGACCTTCGGCCCCTGCGCCACCCAGCCGGACAGCACGGCCGCCGACGCGGCCTCGGCCTCCTCCGCGCCGAGCCACGGCTTCATCACCGGGATCACGACGCCACCTCCGCGGCAGGCGCGTCGGCCTTGGCGGACTTCCACCACGTCACCAGGCCGCGCAGCCCGTCCACCAGCTCGATGTCGGGCTTCCAGCCCAGGTCGCGGGCGGCGGCGGAGATGTCGGCGAGCCGGCGGGTGACGCCGTTCACCGCGCGCTCCGGGCCGTGCTCCAGCGGCAGGTCCGAGTCCATCGCGGCGAGCAGCGCGTGGGCCAGCTCCTTGAGGCTGGTCTCCCGCGCGCTGGCGATGTTGTAGACCGCGTCGGTGACGGGGGCCTTGGCGGCCAGGACGTTCGCCCTGGCGATGTCGTGCACGTGCACGAAGTCCATGGTCTGCGCGCCGTCGCCGAAGATCAGCGGCGGCTCGCCGGCGGCGATGCGCTCCATCCACCGGATCAGCACCTCGGTGTACTTGCCGTGCGCGTCCATGCGCGGGCCGTAGACGTTGAAGTAGCGCAGCGCCACGTAGTCCAGCCCGTACATGGCGTGGAAGCTGCGCAGCATGCCCTCGTTGAACGCCTTGGCCGCGCCGTAGAACGTGTCGTTGTTGTACGGGTGGTGCCGCTCCGTGGTCGGGAACTCCTCCGCCAGCCCGTAGACCGACGCCGACGACGAGGCGACGACCTTCTTCACCCCCGCCGCCGCGGCCGCCTCGACGACCGTGAACGTGCCGTCGACCAGGCACTCCAGCGCCAGGCGCGGTTCCTCGGCGCACTGCGTGATCCGGATCGCGGCGAGGTGGAACACCAGGTCGGCGCCCTGGGTGAGGTCCGCCAGCAGCGCGCGGTCGTTGATGTCGCCCTCGACCACGGTGAGCCGGTCGCCCGCCACCGCGGCGGCCTCGGCCAGGTTCTCCCGGCGGCCCCGGACGAAGTTGTCCAGCACGACCACCTCGGCGGCGCCGGCGGCGAGCAACTGGTCCACCACCGCGGAGCCGATGGTGCCCGCCCCTCCGGTGACGAGGGCCCGCTGGCCGGTGATCGGCTGAGCCGCATCCGACATGGTGCTTGTTCCTTCCCTGCTCTGGCTGTGGGTCACGCGGAGGCGAGCCGGACGAGTTCCGGCTGGTCCACCCGCGGCACGGTGACGAACTCGCCGCCCGCGGCGAGGCTGGCCGAGGCGGCTTCGAGGGTGGCCAGCACCCGCAGGCCGGACCACCCGTCGGTGAGCGGCGCGCGCTTCTCGGTGATCGAGGCGGCGAACTCGGCCATCACGCCGCGCAGCGCCTCCTTCTCCGGCAGCGCGGGGGCCACGGTGTCGCCGCGCCGGTAGGAGATGATCGCCTGGCGGCGGTCCTCGTCGTCCTCGATGCGGTCCGCGCCCCGGTCGTGGACGGACAGGCGCTGCACGGCGTTCAGGTCGTCCCACACGACCGTGCGGCGCGAGCCGCCGACGATCATGGTGCGGATCTTGGTCGGCGACAGCCAGTTCACGTGCACGTGGGCCAGCACGCCGTCGGACAGCTCCAGCGTCAGGTGGCCGACGCACGCGCGGCCCGCGCCGATCGGGTCCGAGCCGTGCGCGGCGACGCGGGCCACCCGCACGCCGTCGGGCAGGATCGCGTCGAAGATCGACAGGTCGTGCGGCGCGAGGTCCCAGAACACGTCCACGTCCGGCTGCACCAGGCCGAGGTTGACCCGCACCGAGTCGAGGTACTGCACGGTCCCGATCTCGCCGGCGCGGACCAGGTGCCGCAGGTGCTGCACGGTCGGCGTGTAGACGAAGGTGTGGTCGAGCATCAGCGTCAGGCCCCGGCTCTCGGCCTCGCGGACGAGTTCCAGGCCGTCGGCGTAGTTCGCCGCCAGGGGCTTCTCCACCAGCACGTGCTTGCCCGCCCGCAGCGCGGCCAGCGCGACCGGCAGGTGCGTGGCGGCCGGGGTCGCGATCGCGACCGCGTCGACCGCCGGGTCGGCGAGCACGTCGTCCAGCGAACCGGAGACCCGCACGGTGGAGTAGTCGCCCAGCACCCGCCGGGCCCGCTCCACGTCCAGGTCGCACAGGTACCGCAGCTTCAGCCCCGGCGTGGCCTGCGCGTTGCGCACCAGGTTCGGACCCCAGTAGCCCGCGCCGATGACGGCGATGCCGATCGGCTGGTCCATCTCGTTCCCCCTCTTGTCGCCGCCGGCCGACGTGCCCCGGCGGGTCATCAGTAGGCCCCCTGGCCGCCGAACACGGCGCGGAAGGTCTTCCACAAGATCAACGCGTCGAGGGCGAGCGACCACTCCTCGACGTACCGCAGGTCGAGCCGCACGGACTCCTCCCACGACAGGTCGCTGCGCCCGGACACCTGCCACAACCCGGTCAGGCCCGGCTTGACCAGCAGCCGGCGGCGCATGTCGGGGCCGTACCTCGCGCTCTCCTCCGGCAACGGCGGTCGCGGTCCGACCAGCGACATCGAGCCGCCGAGGACGTTGAACAGCTGCGGCAGCTCGTCCAGCGAGTACCGCCGGAGGAACCGGCCGACCGCGGTCACCCGGGGGTCGCGCCGCATCTTGAACAGCACGCCCGCGCCCTCGTTCACCGCCTGGAGCCGCGCCCGCAGCGCGTCGGCGTTGGTGACCATGGTGCGGAACTTCAGGATGGTGAACGGCACGCCGTCCTTGCCGACCCGGCGCTGCCGGTAGAGCACCGGGCCGCGGGTGTCGACCATGATCGCCACCGCGACGGCCAGCAGCACCGGGCTCAGCAGGCCGACGAGCAGCAACGAGCCGATCTTGTCCACCGCGGTCTTGACCACGCGGCGGAAGCCGGTGAACGACGGTTCGCTCACCCGCAGCAACGGCATCCCCAGCACACCGGTCACGTGCAGCCGCGGCCCGGCGAAGTCCATGAGGGCGGGCGCGACGACCATCTCGGTGCCGGTGCCCTCCAGGTCCCAGGCGAGCTGCTGGAGCCGGCGCGGCGTCCAGTAGGCGTCGGCCGTGACCGCGACGATCCGGTACCCGCCGCGCCGGACCTGCTCCCCCAGCTCCCCGAACCGGCCGACCACCGGCACGCCCTCCAGCTCCACGCCGATCTCGGCGCGGCCGTCCACCGTGCACACCGCGTCCACGCGCCAGCCGAGGTGCGGCGCGCGACGGGTGCGCTTGATCAGGTCGGTGACGGTGTCGAGGTTCCCCGCCGCGAGCACCGGCAGCAGGCAACGCCCCTCGCCCCGGGCCCGGTGCAGCGGGCGGCGCAGCAGGTAGCGGACCGGGAACGCGACCAGCGCGATGGCCGGCCCCACCACGAACACCCAGAGCCGGGCGCCGGGCAACCCGGCCGCGAGCGCCCCCAACCCGAGCGCCACCACGGACCCGAACACACCGCGCCCGAGCCGCCGGAACTCCTCCGCGCCCTGCCCCAGCACCGCCGGGTTCCACACCCGGTTGAGGAACAACGACCCGACGACCACCACGACGGTGATCGCCTCTAGCACGAAGTACGGCAGCGGCGCGAACGACACGTGCCCCGGCAGGAAGAACCCGGCGAGCACCACGACCGCGACCGTGCACAGCACGTCGGCGGCGATCACGCCGTAGCGGTAGGCGGGTTCCCAGCTCCCGACGGTGGGGCTGGTCGTGCGATGGGTGGTGCCGACCGCCGCGACCGGTCTGTGTCGCGTTGGCTGGACCTGCTCGCTCATCGTGGAACTCCCCCGGGTTGGGCCGGTTCGGACGTGCACGTTCGCAGGGCATCCCCGACGGACCCGCGTGGTGTACGACAGATTTGCGGCCGGTGATTTCTCACCCGGCCAAACCGTCATTCGTCCCGCCCGCTTCGCGCGTTACACGGACAGTGAAGTTCGTCCGCCGGCCATTCCTCGCCCCACCACCCGGCGGACACTCAACAGGGCAACCAGGTGACTTCGGGTTACCGCGACCAGCCCGGAAAGCCCTTCCCCCGACGGCCGTCCACTGTGGTCCACGCACTCGTGGCCAGGTCCATCGAATCTGGGACAACTTCCGTTACAGCCGGTTTTCGACGCGGGTCGAAACACGTGCGGAATACCGCCGGAAAAGCCCCCGCCCCGACCGCACCGTGGCGGCCAGCGATCACCCATTCACAGAGTGCCAGCATCTATTCGGCGCAACGCCAGGACCACCCGGACCGCCGGGACTCCGGCATTTACCACCCGGCGTGATCCCCACCACTTTCGCCCCCCACAATGCCCCCGAACCACCCGTGTCGGACATCACCCACCACTGCACGCACCCGTGCGGCCACCCGCTGCCTCCAACCCGACCCGCACGGGCAAACCTGCCCTCCCCACGCCCGCCCCTACCGACACCCGCCGGCCGCCCCACGTCCGGGCACGCCTGCCCGAACAGGGTTCCGTGTCATCCCGCCGACCTGGCGCAGCCCTACCGCGCGTGTCAAGGGGGCGCTTCCAGCCCTACCGCACCTTGCGCCGGAACCGCCCCCTTGACG